>JAIOXO010000010.1 GCA_022396035.1 Actinomycetes bacterium
GTTAATATTTAAAAAATTATGTTCAAAACAAACCACCAGCCTGGATCAATTTGTAGTCTCTCCACCAAAAAGAGAATAAATATACTCCTGGCCGTATGCCTGGGAATTTTTATGACCCCTCTTGATTCCAGCCTGGTCAATATTGCCTTACCGGATATAAGCCACCACTTTAATGTTCAATTGATACAGGTGCAGTGGGTAGTCATTTCCTACCTGCTGGTTATCTCCAGTCTGCTTTTAACCTGGGGCAGACTGGGAGATACCATAGGCCAAAAAAGGACTTATAGCGCAGGCCTGGCAATATTTACTCTGGGGTCGCTGTTCTGTGCTGTCTCTCCCTCCTTAGTCCTGCTGATAATATTTAGGGGGGTACAGGCAATAGGGGCAGGCATGATTATGGCTATGGGGCCCGCACTTATTACTGAATATGCTCCGCCCAGGCACTTGGGACGATATCTGGGAATAATGGCCATAGCAGTTTCGGCAGCTTTAGCTACAGGGCCGGTGCTGGGAGGGTTTCTTACCTATTTCTTCGGCTGGCCGTCCATTTTTTTAATAAATATTCCTATAGCTGCCGGCAGCCTTATTTATGCCTGGAAGGTTATTCCTGCCACCAGACCCAAACCAAAACAAAAATTTGATATATTGGGTTCAATCCTGCTTTTTGTAGCCCTGTCCTGCATTATTTTCCCTATCAGCTTTGTTCAGCGCTTGGGATGGAACTCCGCCTACATTATATTACCTTTAGCAGCAGGAATTATTTCTATGGCTGTATTTTTATTCACCCAGAAAAGAAACAGCTACAGCCTTATAGACCTGAGCTTATTTTCTAATCCTCTGTTCCTAACAGGCAATATTGCCCTTCTTCTAAATTATGTGGTTCAATATTCCATCGTATTTATAATGCCTTTTTATCTTCAGGACCTGCTGGGCTTATCCCCATCAATAGCAGGGCTGCTTTTAATTACATTTCCCCTGACAGTAATGGTGGCAGCTCCTTTAAGCGGCCTGCTGTCAGATAGGTTTAACCTGAGGTTTCTAAGCTCTGCAGGAATGATAATAATAGCCGTAGGTTCTTACTGCCTTTCTTCCCTCGGCCAGGGTTCTACCAGGTTTGAAATAATCGGCGGCCTGGCACTGATAGGCCTGGGCAGCGGCCTGTTTATAACCCCCAATAACAGCGATATAATGGCTTCAGTTCCTGCTGACAGGCGGGGCATTTCTTCCAGTATGATTGCTGCCATGCGCAATATGGGCATGGTGTTTGGAGTATCTGCTGCCGGCTACCTGTTTACTGCCAGACAGACCTACCTAACTGAATTTTACCGGCACTATGATTTAAGCATTTCCACTATCCAGGCTCTGTCTTTTCAGGGTGGGCTGAAGATTACTTTTTTAGTTGCCTGCGGCCTGGCAATAATTGCAGCCTTATCCGCTTTTATTAGAGGCAGGTTAAAATAAACCCTCGACTCACTGTTTATCTATAATATATTTATAGATTAATATCTAAATAATGTTACATTTTTTTTCCCTATATATATCACCCATTCTTTGTTAAAATATGGTTACTTTTGGTAAGACAATTAGATGTTAAGGAGTGAGATATGGGAAATAATGTAAGATATAACAATAAGAGCAGGATGCTTGAAATTGAATACAGTTACAAGGATGTGGAAAAACCTAACCTGTTCAGGAATTTTTATCCATATACAGAAATACCCAAGATTGTATTTAATCATCGTTCAGTGCCCATGAATATACCTGAAAAACTTTATATAACCGATACCACCTTCCGTGACGGTCAACAAGCCAGGTCCCCCTACACCGTAGACCAGATCTGCAAGATATATGATCTTCTGCACCATCTGGACAATAATGCCGGAGTTATAAAACAGTCTGAATTTTTTGTATACTCCAAAAAGGATAAAGAGGCAGTAGCCAGATGTATGGAAAAGGGCTATGAATACCCCAGGATATCGTCATGGATAAGAGCCAAAAAAGAAGATTTTAATATAGTCAAAAGTTTGGGCATAAAAGAAACCGGCATACTGGTTTCCTGTTCTGATTATCATATATTTAAAAAATTAAATATGAACCGTTCCCAGGCCATCAAGACTTATTTGGGTGTGGTAAACGATGCATTGGAAGCGGGAGTTATACCCCGGTGCCATCTGGAAGATATAACCAGGGCAGACTTCTACGGCTTTGTATTGCCCTTTGTAAACCAGTTGATGGAACTATCCCGCCAGGCTGAGACTCCGGTAAAAATAAGGGCCTGCGATACCCTGGGACTGGGAGTTACCATACAGGGAGTAGCTTTACCCCGGAGTGTACAGCAAATAATATATGGGCTTCTAAATTATGGCGAAGTTCCTTCTGAGTGGCTGGAATGGCATGGCCATAATGACTTTTACAAAGCAGTGGATAATTCAGTAACTGCCTGGCTATATGGAGCAGCATCGGTTAACACCTCCCTTTTAGGTATAGGCGAGAGAACCGGCAATACTCCTCTGGAAGCAATGGTCATAGAATTTGCCCAGCTTAAGGGTCAGGATTTTGGCATGGACCTGAGAAAGATTACAGATATTGCGGATTTCTTTGAAAATGAATTGAATTATGAAGTTCCTCCCCGTACTCCTTTTGTGGGCAGGGCTTTCAATTCCACCCGTGCAGGCATACATGCAGACGGACTGCTTAAAGATGAAGAAATTTACAATATATTTGATACCGAAAAAATACTGGGCAAGCCTCCTACAGTAGTTATAAATGCACATTCAGGGCTGGCAGGAATTGCTGCCTGGCTGAATAATTACTTTATGCTAAAGGAAGACAGAAGAATAGACAAAAAGGATAAAAAACTGCAGAAAATAAAGGAATGGGTTGACAAAGAGTATGATGAAGAAAACAGAACCACAGTAATAGGCGATGCTGAAATGGAACATATAGTAAGCAAGTACATGCCTGAACTATTTAAGCTCAGAGAAAGCAGGGTTGAATAATTACAGCTTTCCAGTAAAATGTTCCAGCCCTTTGTGGGGATGTTCCGAGTTATAAACTATATCATATAGGCTGCTCAACAGGGGCAGCCTATCTTTTATGCCCAGGCTTTTTACATAATCTATTCCCAGCTTAAGGGCGTGATAGCCTTCCGCTACCTCTCCTATCTGGAGCATGTCTTTATATGCTTTACCTGCCTCTACTCCCTTTCCAATAAGTTCTCCAAATCGCCTGTTTCTACCGGACTGGGAAGTAACATATAGATCCCCTACCCCCGCTGGCCCATAAGCGGTACACTCTTTACCGCCGCCAGCCTCAACTATTAACGCCATCTCCTTTACCCCCTGCCCAAAGACCAGTGAACTCAGGTTATGGTAAGCACCGGGTTTCTCCTCTGCATACAGCCCATCACATATTCCCAGCGCCATAGCATAAACATTCTTAAAAGCAGAGCATATTTCTACCCCGCATACATCAGGGGTAGTTTCAGTTATATAATAAGGGGCCCTGATTTTTTTAATAATTCTTGTAAGGTCTCCTGCTCTGGTTCCATATACACTCAAGGTGGGAGTAAAATAGGCCAGTTCCACTGCCTTTACCGGACCGCCTACGGAAACCCACTTTAAAGCTTTACCTGTTTTCTGGAGGGCAGCTGCACTTATTCTTTTTACTTGCCCTCCGGCCTCTATCAGCCCCTTAGTGAGGCAAAAAAAGGCTGCCTGTGACCAACCTTTGCATCCTTCCAGCCGGTTCAATACCGGCATAAAGCCCTGGCTGGTTACGGCCATAAATATTAACTGACAGCCTTCTATAGCCTGCTGCAGATCTTCAGAATAGTAAATAGATACTGAACCTGGAAGAGGCTTCTTTAATTTGGGGTGGCTTCCTTTCCTGGCAGCAGAAACAATCTCATCATCCAGCCAGGTACCCCATAAATTAACTTCAATCCCTGCCTGGGCCAGGGGGAAAGTAATAGCACTTCCCATATATCCTGCTCCAATTACCGCTGCCTTCATATTTTTCCTTTAGCTTAAATTAATATCCTGATATGGTTTGTTACTATTATAATCATAAAAATAGTGCACTGACAAGAAAAGTATCGGCATAATTATTCTAATATATTCCCATTTTAACCACTTGAAAAAGCAGTTATGTTTTCTTAAATAGTTTATTTGGATTTGGAAACCCCGGCAGAGTCAAAGGTAGCCATCTGGTTCATTATCTTAACCGCTGCCTCTGCAATATTAATGCCCAAAGCGGCTCCGGTTCCCTCACCCAGCCTCATATCAAAATCAAACATGGGCTTTAATCCCAGATAATCCAGCATTAAAGTATGCCCGGCTTCAGCTGAGCGATGGGAGGCCAGCATATAGGATTTACACCGGGGAGCAATAGCATGGGCTATAAGGGCGCCAGCCGTAGAAATAAAACCGTCTACCACCACCGGTATACCCACCATAGCTGCCCCCAGTATTAATCCTGCTATTCCCCCTATTTCCAATCCGCCAACCTTGGCCAGGACATCCAAACCATCTCCGGCAACCGGTTTATTAACCCTCAGGGCTTTCTCTATTACTTCTTTCTTCTTTTTAATTCCCCGGCGGTCAATACCGGTTCCGCTTCCGGTTACTGTGTCAACCTTTGCTCCGCATATTACCGCAGCAACAGCACTGCTGGCAGTAGTATTGCCAATACCCATTTCTCCCGTCCCTATTATCTGGCAACCTTCCCGGGCCAGATCTTTTACTATTTCAATCCCGGTATTAACCGCAGCCAGTGCCTGCTGAAGGCTCATTGCCGGGCCTTTAGTCATGTTTGCAGTACCAGGGGCAATTTTTTTATTATACAGGCCGGTATGGGATTTGAAATCATGATTTACCCCTATATCCACTACGCATACCCGGGCTCCAATATGTTCGGCCAGTACATTTATGGCTGCCCCTCCGGATAAAATATTATAAACCATCTGTGTGGTTACCTGCTGGGGGTAAGCGCTTACCCCTTCCTCTACCACTCCGTGGTCCGCAGCCATGGTAACTATATATTTGTGCTCCAGGGCAGGACTTAAATTTTGAGTAATAGCTGCTATCTGCATGGCAACAGCTTCCAGTCTTCCCAGGCTGCCTTTGGGCTTGGTTAAACTGTCCAGTTTCTGCTGGGCTTCAGTAAAAAAACGGGGCTGTAGGGTACGAATATTTTCATTTATTTCTTCTTTGCTGTACATTATGCTCCTTTTAAATAAAAGCCCTCAAGTTTTGTTGAGAGCTTTGGTTATTAATAGATTTTATACAAAAAATAATTTTACAGACTTAATTAATACTATCATAAAAAAGAAAGAAAAAGTAAGAAGCCAGGTAAGCAAGACAGTTTAAGAAAACAGTATAATTTTTCTTCTATCTCCGGATCAAGCTGGCTGCCAGTGATTCTAACCTGTCTTCTCTTTCCATATTTGCTGAGGCTGCTCATGCTGTTCAAAAATCTTAAGGCAAGCTACTGCCGCTGCTAAATCATACAGTTTGCCCTTATATTTTTCAATCTCCCTTAATGCCTCTTCTTCCCCCAGTGCGGCACGGTAAGGACGATGGGAACTTATAGCCTCTACCACATCCGCTACTGCAATAATTTTAGCACCCAGACTGATCTGTTTTGCCTTAAGGCCCTGCGGATAACCGCTTCCATCCAAACGTTCATGGTGCTGGAGCACATATTTTTTTACCGGATCTTCAAACTTAATTTTTTCTATCATCTGGTAGCTGGTTTGGGGATGCACCCTAATCATTTTTTTCTCTATTTCAGACAGTTTGCCCGGTTTGGAAAGTATGGATGCAGGTATACTGATTTTGCCAATATCATGTACCAGGCTTCCAATCCCTATGGCTTCAATCTCATGACCGGGGAGTCCCATTTGCCGGGCAATCTTTTTGGCCAGTATTGCCACCCTTATCTGGTGGCTATGGGTATATGGATCCTTGTATTCAACAATTGAAGATAAAGCCTTTATGGTACCATCTAAAGCCTCTTTGGTATGCCGGTAACTAATTTCTAAATCCTTTATGGCCTTATCCCTCTCCTGTTCCAGATAAATATTATTAAGGCCCAAAAAGAGATCGTCGGATATTTCCTTTAGCAGAACCAGCTCCTTTTTTCCATAAATAGTTTTCTCCAGAGAAATAGACAGCACTCCGTAAAACCTGTGTTTGCTGCTTATGGGGGCTATTATCTGTTTATACTGGTTTTCTTTTATAAGGCTGCAGCCGGCACATTCTTTCTGAAGTTTGTCTATAACCATAATTTCAGGCCTGCTTAACATCTTCTTTAAACAAAAGGGAAGATTACCTTCAGCCACCTGGGCCAAAAATTGATCAAACTGGCGGTCAATGCCGGTACAAAAGCCTCTCTTGAACCCGTGGTTCCTGTCAAACAACAGTATCCATGCAATTTTATATCCCCTGGTTTTTACCAGATCCCTGCAGGTTCCCTCAATAAGCCTGTCAGCATCCTTTTCGGACACAATTAATTGATTTATATTCCTGATCACCATAAGCAGGCTGTTCAGATGCTCAATTCTTTGTTCATAGTTCTTCTGCCTGGATATGTCAATTATAATTCCTTTCACATATTCGGGATTGCCGTCACTGCCGACAATATTCTGGATTATTTCTTTTACCCATAACTTTTGGCCATTTTTCTTTATCAGCCGGTATTCCCTCTCCCGGGAATAATTGGGTACCTTTCTAATCTTGGCTGAAGATTTTAAAACCAAATCCCTGTCATACTTATAAACCAGGTCCAGCCAGTTAACCTTTCCTTCCAAAAATTCATCCGGTTTATAGCCGGTGATATCCTCTACTGCTCCGGTTAAAAACTCAAAATTAAAATTCATATCACCCTGAAAATTAATCCCCTTAAAATTTTTTATAAACAGCCTGTATCTTCCTTCATCAGCCCTCAATTTCTTTTCATCCAGTTTTTGCTGAATTATTACAGAAATTACAGCAGAGACACCCTCCAGCAGTTTTCTTTCTTCCTTGAGAAAAGAGCCTTCATGGGCTCGGGGTTCCTCCTGGGTATAAAATACTTCAATACTGCCCAGTTTTTTACCGCTAAATTCAAGATCAGCAGACTGTACCCAGGGTGAACTTTTAAAATTTTTACTGGCATAAATATGGCCGCCATGGCTTATACGAACACGGGTTGCTTCCGGATACTGCCAGGAAGAAGGTAAAAGATTGACCACATTGGCTAAATAACTATCAATATCTTCACTATCCAGCCCCAGCTTCAGCACTCCATACATACCTGACAGCTCTTTGATTCTTTCTGCCAGCTGGTGCCTGGTTTCGGACTTAATTTTCTTTAAAATTTCTTCAGTTTTGTATTCAAAGGTAGTCATAAACACTTATAAGACTTATTAATATATATTAATGTAGCCTTTTATTATAACAGTTGTTGCTTTTAGTAGCTATATGCAGGATATTATCCCTTTCCAACCGAAGCCTTATTGTAGTTTATGTCAGCAGTTTATGTTAGTAGATATTTATCTCAACTCCAAGCGGCAGGGTTTCATACAGCCATTTTGCATCTTCTACTTTAAGCCTGATGCATCCATGGCTGGCGGGTGAGCCCAGCTTTTGGGCTTCCTCCTGGATAAGGTTGCCTTCCTGGTCAAAGGGTAAGCTATGAAAGAGGTAAGCTCCATAAAACCTTATATAATAATAGGCACCCACCTCATATTTGGGGAGCCAGGCATAATATATTTTTTCATTGGTCCAAAAAGTCCCTGTAGGTGTAGGGTCCTCTGCGGTTCCACCCGAACAGGGCATAGACCTCAACAGCTGGTCCTGAAAGTAAACATCCACCTGCTGTTGGTCCAAGTTTACATCAATGGTAAACAGGTCACTGTTACTGTAGTCTATAACCTGATTTTGTTCAGCTGGTTTTTCCGGTAGGACATATTGCAGGCTGACTGTTTCCGTGGCAGTGCCCTGGCTATTTTCTGCTATTGCCTGCAACTCATAACTTTGCCCCTGGGTAAGGTTTACCTGGGCTATGTCCCCACCCCAGGCCCCATTACTATCATCTTTGCTCCAGCTAATTTCAGGCTCTGGGTTTCCGCTAACTATAGCCTTTACCCGGTAATAGCAAATAGGCCCGTCTCCTGCATATTCCGGTCCTGCTATTACCTTCAGCTCCAGCTGGGGGGAAGCCAGCTCCGGTTGCTGACCGGTCTCCTGCTGCTGTTCTGTATTCTGTTCGGGGGTGGAATCCTCAAATTCAGGTTCGTTTTTCTCAGGTTCCTGACCGGGCTCTGCCGGCTGTTTGTCCTCTTCCGGAAGCGTCTGGTCTTCCTCCTCTTCCTGGTTTATATCCACTGCCTCCTGCTGTGCAGGCTTATCCTGGCTGCTGGCTGCAGCCTGGCAGCCGGCCATAAAAATTAAGACTATAAGTAAAATTGCTATAATAAAAAGTGCTTTTCTTCTCATATCATAACCCCAGCTGTTTATCTATTTTTTGCATTGCTCCCAAACCAATACCAACAAACTGCTCCAGTGAAAAACCCAGCCTGGATGATTCCTTAATCTGGGAACGGTTCGCTCCCCTGGCAAAAGATTTCTCACCGAAACGGTTGATTACAAACCGGGCGTCAATTGATTTCAGTTTCTTTTCAGGGCTTATAAGGGCTGAGGCTACTATAAGACCGGAAAGCGGATCAGAAGCATGAAGGGCTATATCCATATCCGTTTTTAAAGCCAGGCCATGCATCTGATTATGTACTTTTACCGCATACACTATATCCGGGCTAAAACCCTCGTTTTCTAGAATTTCAGCTCCTTTCAAAGAATGAGTATGGGGGTCATCTGCGGTCTGGTCGTAATCAATATCATGTACCAGTCCTGCAACCTTCCATTTTTCTACCTGGTAATCTTTACCCTGTTTATTCAAATCAGAGGCAATCTCCCCCATTATGGCTTCTACTGCCAGGCAATGTTTTATCAGGTTTCGGTTGGAAACATATTGTTTTAATAATCTATAGGCCAGATCCCTGTCTGTCATAAGCGCCTCCAATAAATTACAGATACATAATCATAAAATAAAATCACATTTTTTTCTAATCCAATTATCAGCTCTGGCATCCAGGGCAAAAATAGGTTCCCCTGCCCGCTATCCTTATATTTTGTATACAGCTTCCGCATTCAGGGCAAATGCTGCCCTGTTTTCTTCTGCCGATAAGCCAGTTATCCGGAAGCCTGCTGTAATCAGCATTTACCTCTACTGCGGTATTCAGGACATAAAACATGCAGTCATAAAGCCTTCTGATCCGGTCGGCATACAAATTTTTTAGGTTCTCCCCGGGATTGACCCGGGCATGGAAGCAAATCTCATCTGCATAGATGTTCCCAATTCCGGCTGCCAGTGACTGGTTTAGCAGTGCAGTTTTTACTTTAGATTTTCTGCCGGTAAATAACTGCTTAAAACTTGACCAGCTAATACCGAGGGCATCAGGACCCAGTTTTTTATCTCTTATAAACCGCATCCGGTCCGGGGTAATAGTTAATTTACCCAACTTCCTGGTAGAAATATAATAAAGGCTGCCATTTTTAAAATTAAAAATCACCTTAGAATACTCAGGGGCTTTTAGCTCCTGGTTGTATTCCAGCCTGCCGGTCATGCCAAAATGCATAACCAGAAAAATTCCCCGGTCATTTTCTGCAAACATATATTTGCCGTGCCTGCAGACAGAAACAAACCGGTGGCCGGTGATATTTGAACTCAACTTCTGAACAGACACCCCATCAAGAACGTAATCATCTATCACCTGAATATGAGTTACTTTATTACCGGTCGAGGTGTGTGCAAAATATTTTTTGTAAGCTTCTACTTCCGGTAATTCTGGCATAATTATCAGGTATGTGCGCCCACCGATTCTCTTTTCACCAGCTGGGCTTTAAGATAAATAACTTCTTTTTTATTGTTATCTCTTTCTATAGAATTAAACAGGATATTGGCTCCAGCTTTGCCCATCCTTCGTTTAGGAAGGCTTATGGTAGACAGGGCAGGATTGGCAAACCTGGCTGCACTTATATTGCCGTATCCTATTATGGAAACGTCATCAGGAATTACCAGCCCGTTATTCTGTATGGCTTTCATCGCTCCCAGGGCCATGATATCGGTCTGGCAAATCAGGGCGGTGAATTCCGGCTTACCTTTATTTTTTATATGGCTGTCAACTGTGTCATGGCCATAGCTATACTGATTTATAATTATCTGGTTAGCTAAAAAAACCAGGTGTGAATCCAGTTTCAGGCCATTTTGCTCCAAACCTTCTATATAACCACTATACTTGTTTTCCGGAATAACGATATTGGGTGCACTCCATCCCAGATAGCCAATCAAGTTATGGCCTTTGTTTACCAGGTAAATAATCGCATCCTTTATGGCCTGGTTACTGTTAACCACCACCGAGGGATAATTGGTCTCTTCACAATACCGGTTGACTAGTACCAGATTTTTAAGATCCCAGGTTGCGGACATTACTTTTTTAAATCCGCAGGAACCACCGACAAAAATATAACCGTCCACAAACATGGATCCCAGCTTTTTTAACTGGTTTATCTCCACCTCATCATCATAATAGGTACTAACCACTACCGCCAGGTAACCTCTCTTTTTTGCTTCTTCATCGATTCCCTGGACCACTTCAGCATAAAAAGGATTATTTATATCCGGCAGCACTATACCTATAATACCAGTCTTTTTTTTGCTCAGGCCCCTGGCAATAATATTGGGGCTGTAATTGTATTTTTCGGCAATTTCAAAAACCTTTTTCTTGGTCTCTTCTTTTACATGCCTCTGTCCGGATAAAGCATTGGATACCGTTGCAGTGGATACGCCAACCATTTTTGCAATGTCTTTTATGGTTAACTGAGTTTTTTTATCATCCATGGAAAATAGTGGTAGTTGTCCTTAAGGCTAATGATATAGAAACATTAGTTTGGTGACAAACATAAAAAATTTAGGAAAGAAATGGCCAGGATTTACCTGGCCATTTAACCTTATCTCTGAATATTATAAAAAGAATTGAGTCCCAGATACCTGGCCTCGTCTCCCAATTCTTCTTCAATCCTGAGCAGCTGGTTGTATTTGCTAACCCTGTCTGTCCTGGAAGGTGCTCCGGTTTTTATCTGGCCTGCATTTACTCCCACCACAATATCAGCAATGGTAGTGTCTTCAGTCTCCCCTGATCTATGGGATACCACCGCAGTATAACCTGCTGTCTTGGCCATCTCTATGGCATCCAGGGTTTCAGTAAGGGTACCTATCTGGTTTACTTTTATCAGTATGGAATTGGCTACCTTCAGATCTATGCCTTTTTTCAGCCGGCCAGTATTGGTCACAAACAGATCATCCCCTACCAGCTGTACTTTCTGGCCTATTCTTTCAGTAAGTTTCTTCCAGCCAGCCCAATCTTCCTCAGCCATACCGTCTTCAATGGAAATTATGGGATAGTTTTCTACCAGATTCTGGTAATAGTCTACCATCTGGTCCGGGCTCAAAACCTTGCCCTCCCCGGTCAGGTGGTATTTGCCCCCTTTAAAGAATTCAGTAGCAGCAGGATCCAGGGCTATAAAAATTTCCCTGCCCGGCTCATAACCTGCTTTCTGGATAGCAGTTAAAATATATTTTATGGCATCTTCATTAGTGTCCAGGTTGGGGGCAAAGCCTCCTTCATCTCCTACCGAGGTGCTGAGCCCCTTGTCCTTTAATACGCTTTTTAACGAATGGAATATTTCCGCACCCATCCTCAAAGCCTGCTTAAAAGAGTTTGCTCCCAGGGGCATTACCATAAATTCCTGCAGGTCTACGCTATTGTCAGCATGCTTGCCTCCATTGAGTATATTCATCATCGGTGATGGAAGAACATGGGCATTAACCCCACCAATATACTTATAAAGGGGGACATCCAGGGCTACAGCAGCTGCTTTGGCTACAGCCAGTGATACTCCCAGCATGGCATTGGCACCCAGTTTTTCTTTATTGTCGGTGCCATCCATTTCCAGCAGCAGCTGGTCTATTTCTCTCTGATATATTGCATCCATGTTTTCCAGCTCGGGAGCAATAATGTTATTTACATTTTCAACTGCTTTCTGTACCCCTTTTCCCATGTATCGGCTCTGGTCATTATCCCTTAATTCCACTGCCTCGAACTGTCCGGTAGAAGCTCCCGAAGGCACAGCCGCCCTTCCTACTGCTCCGCAATCAAGAACCGTTTCCACTTCTACTGTGGGGTTTCCTCTCGAATCCAGAATCTCTCTGGCATAAACATCAATAATCGTAGTCCAATCACTCATTACGCTGCTCCTTATCCTAAAAATTAATTTTAATGTCAATGGCTAGTCACATTGTAAAGCATTATATCATAATAAAAAACCGATTAAATATTTTGTGCTTGTAATTTGATAACCAAATTCTATAATATATAAAATTAAAACAGAATCCTGTATACATGGGAATAATTGATTATCTAACTCCATTAAAAATTAAGGTTAAAGGGTTTGCCAGAAACAGAATCATGGGGGTATTAAAAGGACTTGTAAATTCGGCTAAAGCAATGGCTGCCTATATCAAAATTCACTGTATGGTGTATATGAAGCTTTTAGAGACTGGACTCTAAAAGAATCTCAAACCATCAGCAATCATGTATAATACAATATATGTATGGATAAATTTTCAATAAAAGAGTCGGGAAATTAAATATGAAAACTAAAAAACCATTATTATTTATTCTGGTTTTAATTGCTGTTTTATCTGTTTTTAGCCTAAACTCCTGCAGACAGCAGGAAACCGAGCAGTTAGAAACCTTTACTGTATCCAGGGGCGACATAAGGCAGGAGGTCTCCTCCACCGGATATGTGGAATCCAGCCAGGTTAGAAATTATTCCCTGCAATCAGCCGGTGAAGTCTTATTCTCTGTACAGAAAGGACAAACTTTCAACCAGGGGGATAAACTACTGGAAGTGGATAATCAGATAACCATACTTAGCCTGGAGCAGGCCAAGGTTAATGTGGAAATATCCGAAAGCTCACTGGTTCAGGCTAAAATTAGTTTCCAGCAGGCATTGGATAATAACCATATAGCAGTGCAGCTGGGCAAAGAAAATAAAGAGCTTTCCCATCAGAGCACGGTTAATGCCCTGGTTGCCCTGCAGGATACACAGAAACTGACCGATAAGTCTAACTCTTATTCCAGGTCAGCGCTGGATAGTGCCCGGCAGTCTGTAAATACCGCCCAGATAACCATTGAAGCGGCAGAACAGTCAATAGCCGATGCCGGCAACATACTGGATGAGGCCAGAGATGAGTCCCTGATAAACGATACCCAGATTGCCCAGTATGAAGCCAACCTTAATTCAGCCCGGGCTAATCTGGAAAATGCCCTAGCCCAGAAGGAGGCAGCGCAGCTTCAGGCAGAATCGGCCCAGAAAAGCTATGAACAGGCCAAGGCCCAATCCAGCTCCCAGATTAATAATGCCCAGGGGGCCTATCAGCAAACCCAGATTAATGAGAGCATAACCTACTGGTCCACCCTGGGGGAAACCCAGAATACCAAGAAACAGATACTGATGGCCCAACAATCTATAGAACAGGCAGAACAACAGCTGCAGCTGGCTAAGATAAATGTGGAAATGGCCAGCCTTGATTTGGATAAAAACAAGGTAATGGCTCCTTTTGGAGGCATAGTTCTGGCAGCTCCCCTGTCCCCGGGTGAGCTGGCTTCACCGGGCATGAGCGTGATATCCATTATAGATAATGACTATATAATCAGCTCCAATATAAATGAGACCGATATAACCAAGCTAAGGCTGGGCCAGGAAGTGACCTTTACCCTGGATGCCTATTATGGTAAACATTATAAGGGGAAAATAACTGACATATCCCCCCTGTCTGAAAACCTGGGAGGGCTGGTATCTTTTGAGATAGAAGTAACCCCTGACCAGGGCCAGGATCTTCTGTATGGACTCTCAGCCAACCTTACCATCGTAACCGCCCAGGCTGCAGATGTTCTGTTGGCGCCGGCGGGGTCAGTTTACGAACAGGACGGAAAACAGTATGTAGATATAACAGAAGATACCCGGATAGAACAGGTGGAAGTTGAAACCGGTATTTCTGATTATGAATACATTGAAATTATATCAGGCTTGGAACAAGGGGATGTAATTATTACCTCCAGGATTGAAAATGACTGATATCATTGATATTGAAAATATCCGCAAAACCTACAATATTGGAAAAATCCAGATAAAAGCCTTAAGGGGTATTGACCTGGTAATAACCGAAGGTGAATTTGTAACCGTAATGGGGCCTTCAGGCAGCGGTAAATCGACATTAATGAACATACTGGGCTGCCTGGATACTCCTACTTCGGGAAAATATACCCTGGGCAGCACAGATGTAAGCAAATTAAATGACAGCCAGCTGGCAGAAATACGTAACAATAAAATAGGTTTTGTGTTTCAGACCTTTAACCTGCTTTCCCGTTCCAATATTTACCGTAATGTAGAGCTGCCGCTGGTTTATTCCAAAAATACAGAAAACAGAAACCGGAAAGTTCTGGATGCTGTGGAGTCTGTAGGGCTAACCGGTTGGATAAAACACCGACCCAATGAGATTTCCGGAGGCCAGAAGCAAAGGGTGGCTATTGCCCGGGCCCTGATTAATAATCCTGCAATTATACTTGCAGACGAACCCACGGGAAATCTTGATTCAGTTACCGGAGAAGAAATAATGGCTATCTTCCAGAAATTAAACCAGCAGGGAATAACCATCCTGCTGGTTACCCATGAAATGGGAATAGCCAGGCATACCCAGAGAATAATTTATCTAAGAGACGGAAAAATATACAGGCATGAAAAAGTTGCAAATCCTATAGACGCCGGCAAAAAGCTTAAAGAAATGCCCAAACTGGAAGACGAGGTAGATTAGAATGCAAAGGATGTTTGAGAATATAAAGATAGCCTTCCAGGCACTTGCTTTAAATAAATTAAGGTCGTTTTTAACCATGCTGGGTATAATAATAGGAGTGGGGGCAGTAGTAGCCATGCTGTCTATAGGAACCGGCGCCCAGCAGATGGTGCTGCAGAACATTCAGGATATAGGCTCTAACCTGATTATAGTATCGCCGGGTTCACAGGATAATGAAGGCGGTTTTGAACAGATGCTGGGAACTGTAGCCCAGGACCAGCTGAAAATTGAGGATGTAGACGCTATAGAGCAGCAATCCAAACATATTGAGGGTGCCATACCGGTTATTTTAAGCTCATCAGTAATAAGTTATCTGGGAAGCAATTCCAGCGCAAGTATCTATGCCTCTACTGCCAAAGCCCTGGATATCTATAATTTTGAAATGGAGGGCGGCCGGTTTTTTAATTCCAGCGACGTGGCCAACTCAGCCAATGTTGCAGTAATAGGCCAAACCATAATCAGGGATCTTTTTGGTAAAAGAAATCCCATAGGGGAAATTATTAAGATAGACAAAAAGAATTTTACGGTAATTGGTACCGTAAAAGAAATGGGCTCCAACCAGTTTGGGCAGGATCAGGACAATGTTGTATCAGTACCCATCACCACCGCCCAAAACAAATTATATGGTATGGATTATATAAATTTAATCATGGCCCAGAGCAAAAGCGAAGCAGTTATAGATCAGGCTTCCCGGGAAGTAAGAACCATACTTAGAAGGACACATAATCTTATGCCTGACCAGGAAAATGATTTTACGGTACAAAACCAGACCCAGATGCTGGACATAGTAAGCACTATAACCAATATTTTCACTATTACCATTGCCGGTATTGCCGGAATTTCCCTGCTGGTGGGGGGAATAGGAATAATGAATATAATGCTGGTATCAGTTACAGAAAGAACCAGGGAAATTGGCATAAGGAAAGCAGTAGGGGCTAAAAACAGGGATATACTTATTCAATTTTTAATAGAGAGCATAGTGCTTAGCGTAAGCGGAGGAATAGTGGGAATCGCTTTTGCGGTACTGGTATCAACAATCATCACCCGGCTTACAGTGCTAAGCACTTCAATAACTGCTTACCCTATTATACTGGCCATTAGCTTTTCCATGGTGGTGGGGCTATTTTTCGGCATCTACCCCGCCATGAGAGCAGCCAGACTTAACCCTATAGATGCATTAAGGTATGAGTAAACCCGCTAATCCGCATCCTCTACTTTTTCTTTCATATCTTCCAGATATTCGCCAATCCTGCCCTTAAGCATGGCCATCTTATCTATCAGGGTGGTGCAGGCGCAGCCAATAGACTGCTCCGCTCTCTCTGCCAGTATCTTCCTGGTCTTCTCCCCTGACCTGGGAGCAAAAAGTATTCCTGCAATTACTCCCAAGCCAAAAGTTAATAATAAATTGGTAAAAACCCTCTGGTTCTTCATGTTCTAAATCACTCCTTTTTTCGGGATCTTCTTCTTTTTACAGATTTCACTATCAACCAAATAATTATTACTATTATAGCTACAAAAACTAACACCGGGCTTATTATTATCAGGGTTGAAATAAGTCCGTTAAACACCCTTACAGCACCTTTTGCACCCCTTTTTATTGCATCCATAAACCCCCAGTCAGAAGCTTCCCTGATGGTGGTAGGTTCAGTTAAATATACCTCTATGGTAGAGAAAGAGACCATATTGTCAAGGTAGTTGAGCCTTCCCTGAAGGACCTCAATTTCACCCTGCACATTACTCAGTTCTCTCTGCACTTCTATACTGTCCTTTACCGACTTTGACTGCTCCATTAAATCCAGCAGCACTTCTTCCTGTACCTTGAGATTCCTTAATCTGCTCTGCAGGTCAATATACTCTTCGGTAACATCCTGGCCGGACATACTTATATTTTTTACCTGGCCCAGGGCTTTAACTTTATCTATTACCGGGTCAAACTTGTCTGCAGGAACTCTCACTATTATCCTGCCGCTGGTAAGCTTTCCTTCTGCATCAGAATAGCTTTCGGAACTGCTAACAAAACCGCCATTATTCTCTGCTATATCACTTATTTCAAAAAGTTTATCCTCAAACTCCCCCGCGCCTATCTCCAGTTCAATATAGGAGTTCTGAATTATCTTCCTCTCCAGGGGTGGGGTATTTATGTAGTCAGAAGAGCCTGCATCTGCCGATTCTTCCATGGGAGCCGCCTCGGCCTCGGCATAACTCATTTCCTCAGTTGCCATCGCCTGTCCACCCTGATCCCTGGCCGGTGCTTCTGCCGCCTCATCCATTTCAAAAGCCGAACCGCAACCAGTGCCTGCAGCCGCCAGAACCAGAACAAAAATTAAAAGTATTGCAAATTTTTTTATAGCATATCTCATGGTTTTCCTCCCCATTATTTACCATTTTCCGCTTTTTATATAGTTATCAATAGCATGGGCAGCTTTTTTGCCAGCGCCCATAGCCAGAATAACCGTAGCAGCTCCGGTTACAATATCGCCACCTGCAAATACCCCTTTCATATTAGTCTTGCCTGTCTCCAGGTCAGCCTCTATATTTCCCCACTTGTTAAGCTTCAGTTTGGGGGTATCAGCCAACAGCAAAGGATTGGGACCCTGACCGATAGCCATTACCACCACATCAACGTCCAGGTCATACTCGGAGCCTTCAATGGGGATGGGTCTCCTCCTGCCGGACTGGTCCGGCTCCCCCAGGTCCATCTTAATTACTCTAAGCTTATCTACCCAGCCGTCTTTTCCCTTGATTTTCACCGGATTAGTAAGCAGCACAAACTCTATACCTTCTTCTTTAGCATGTTCAGCCTCTTCTTTTCGTGCCGGCATTTCCTGCTCGCTTCTTCTATATACCAGATACACATGTTCGGCGCCAAGCCTCTTGGCGGTCCTGGCAGAATCCATTGCCACATTTCCACCGCCAACCACCGCTACCTTTGGAGCTTTCTTTATAGGGGTGTCAGAACCGGGAAATTCATAAGCTTTCATCAAATTAGACCGGGTAAGGTACTCATTGGCAGAATATACTCCATTCAGGTTCTCCCCTTCAATATCCATAAAATAAGGAAGGCCTGCCCCGGTGGCTATAAACACAGACTCATAACCCATATCAAAAAGTTCCTGTACAGACAAGACTTTCCCTATAACCATATCCAGCTTTATCTCCACTCCCATAGTCTTCAAGCTGTCTATTTCTTTTTGCAATACCTTTTTGGGTAATCTGAATTCAGGAATTCCATATACCAGTACTCCTCCTGCCTTGTGAAGTGCCTCAAATATGGTTACCTGATACCCCATCTTTGCCAGTTCACTGGCACAGGCCAATCCTGCAGGCCCGCTGCCAATAACAGCAGTTTTATGTTCTGAGTTCTTTTCTGCTTCCTCTTTCTCTACCAGCATGCCCGTATCTGCTAATTCCTTTTTTATGGCCATATCTCCCAAAAATCTTTCCAGCCTTCCGATGGCTACCGGCTCATCTTTTATTCCCAGAATGCACTCTTTTTCACATTGGTCTTCCTGGGGACAAACCCTGCCGCATATAGCCGGAAGGGAATTCTTTTCCCTGATTTTATCTATGGCCTGATCAAATTTCTTCTGGTCTATAAGATCTATAAAACTCTTTATGTCTATCTCCACCGGGCAGCCATCAATACATTTAGGTTTCCTGCACTGCAGACATCTATCAGCTTCTTTTAAGGCATCCTCCATGCTGTAACCCAGGGCTACTTCATTAAAATTTTTAATCCTCTGCCGGGGGTCCTGCTGAGGCATTTCTGTTCTGGGAACTTTCTTCTTCTTAACTTTTTTGTTCACTTTATCTATCATAACTCCGGATTCATCCTTTCCTAGAATAAAAATTAGCCATGAGATTTGCAGCCACATTCATGCTGGTAATCCTTATGTGCCTTTTGTTCTTCTGTACAATACATTTTTTGTCTGGCAAACAATAATTTGAAATTTACTTGATGACCGTCAAACTCGGGACCATCCACACATACAAATTTAGTCTCATCGCCTACTTCCACCCTGCAGGCTCCGCACATCCCGGTGCCATCCACCATTATAGAGTTCAGGGAAACTATAGTTTTTATGCCATAAGGCCTGGTTACTTCGCTGACTGCAGCCATCATGGGTGCAGGACCAATTGCTACCACCCTATCCACCGAAAGGCTTTCTTCCTTTAAGAATTTGTCTAAAAATTCCGAAACAAAACCGCCAAAACCTTTACTGCCGTCATCAGTGCAAATAAAAAGGCGGTTACTGACTTCCTCCATCTTTTTTTCAAGTATAAGCCCCTGGCTGTTTCTGGCTCCTATAATGGATACAACATAATTTCCGGCCTGTTTAAGAGCCCTGGCAATGGGCATAACCGGGGCTATTCCTACTCCGCCCCCCACACAGACCACATTACCAAAATTTTCTATTTCACTGGGTTTGCCCAGGGGTCCCACCACATCTGTTAGGCTGTCTCCGGGTTCCAGCCTGGAAAGCTTGCTGGTAGTTTTTCCGGCAATCATTGACACCAGCGATATGAGCCCACGGTCTGGATCAAAATCAGCTATAGTCAGCGGTATGCGCTCCCCTTCTTCACAAACCCTTATAACTACAAACTGCCCCGCTGCTGCCTTTCTGGCCACCAATGGTGCTTCTACTTCGAACCTGTCTATATCTGAAGTTAGCTTTTTTTTACCAATTATTTTATACAAGTTGTATCACCATGCCTTTCAGTTTTATTTCTCAATATACTCATCAATCTTTTCGGCTATCTGGCTTACAGCTTCTGCAAATTTTTTATCTGCCTGGCAGGGTGAAAAATTACCTAAATCAGACTTTCTAACCTGTTCACTATAAGGCAAGCTTCCAATAAGGCTAAAATCCTTTAGCTTCTCTGCCACAGATTGATACTCATTAATAGATTTTATTTTATTGGCCACAATAAATAAAGACCTTATATGCAAATCCTGGGACATTTTTCTAACCGAATAAGCTGTCTGTATGCTTCTCAGCCCTGGTTCTACCACTACTAACAGCATATCCATGCCCTCACAGGTGCCTCTTCCCAGGTGTTCTATGCCTGCTTCCATATCCATTATTACTACTTCATCAGTGTCTACTATCAGATGCTTGAACAATCTTTTCAGTAACACATTTTCAGGACAGTAACACCCGCTTCCGCCCGGTTTTATGGTACCGGCAACCAAAAGTTTTATCCCTCCAACATCCACACCAAACCTTGAGGTTAAATCATCTACCTTGGGATTAAGTTTAAAATAAGCTCCATACCCTCCTGGCTTGGCCCCGGTTCTTTCCTCTACCAGATCTTTCATCTGGCTTACAGGTATTATGTTTAGAGCATCTTCCATCTTCATGCCCAGAGCTGTAGCCAGATTGGAGTCGGGATCAGCATCCACTACAATTACTTTCTGGCCCCTGGATTCATAAAACCTGGCCAGACAGGCAGTTAGAGTTGTCTTGCCTACTCCGCCTTTTCCGGATATAGCTATTTTCATTTTTTATCACCTATCCTTTTACCATTTTCCACTGGCACCGCCTCCTCCCGAAGATCCGCCGCCAAACCCGCCAAAACCTCCGGAACCGCCTGAAGAACCACCGCTTCCCCCCATCCAGGTGGAAGAGGACCGGCTCTTTTTAGGAATTTTTACCAGCTTTTCATCTTTAAAATCACAAACCTTACACCAGCGCTCCACTTTTTTCTGACCTTCCTGGGTGAAAGTGGCATCCTTCAATACAGTCTGTTTTGTCTTTAACCTGAAAAAACCCCTGCACTGGGGACACCTTTTCCTTATAAGGTTAACTAAAAAAATAATAATGGCAAATATAAAAAAAACTGGTAAACAGCAAATCAGCCAATAAGAAGGAAAAGACCCGCTGTTTTCGCGGGACTGAAGCGGTAAATCAGTTTCCACTCCTGCTTCCTGATATATGTATGAAGCTACCGCTTCCGCTCCTTCATAGACTCCTCTGCTGTAATCTCCCTGTTTGAATCTGGGAACTATTATGTTATCTATTATCCTCTTGGATTCAACATCAGTTATGGCTCCCTCCAGGCCATAACCAATCTCCAAGCGCAATTCCCTTTCTTCTATTGCCACCAGCAGCAGCACGCCATTATCTTTATCTTTCTTGCCTATACCCCATTGCTCAAAAAGCTCTATGGCATAATCCTCTATCACCCAGCCCTGAAGGTTTTCCACGGTTACCACTGCAATCTCAGCCGTAGTTTCAGACTCTGTTTTACTTAACAGGCTTTCCAGGCGGGAAACAACTTCCGGATCCAATACCCCGGCAAAATCATTCACATAACCGGTATATCCAGGGATGTCAATATCCTGGGCTAAAATCAAACCAGGGGTAGTCAAAACCATAGACACCACTATCAAAAGGGTTAAATAAAATAGTCTTTTTCTTTTTTTCATAACCCTGGACCGCTAATCCAATTCAATATTTACCTCAGGGGCCTGTTCTGCACCTTCCTGAGCTTCAAAGAAATCCTTGGGCATAAAACCAAACCAGCCGGCAATCATGTTTCGGGGAAACATCTTTATATTGGTATTATAATCCTTTACCGCTTCATTAAATCTTCTGCGCTCCTGGGCTATACGATTTTCACTTCCCTCAAGCTCTACTATTAGCTCGCTTACCGTTTCACTGGCCCTAAGTTCCGGAGTATCCTCTACAACCACCTTTAAATCTCTTATCAGGGAATTAATGGATTCATTTGCATTTTCAAGCTGGTCCGGGGACTGGGCCTGGTTAATGCTTTTTCTGGCTTCGGCAATTTCTTCAAAAATATCTTTTTCCAGCTGCATGTAAGCCTCCACGCTGGCCACTACATTGGGAATAAGGTCCAGTCTTCTCTGGTAAACATTTTGTACCTGGGCCCATGCATTTTCAACTTCTATCTCCTTAGCCGCCATATCATTTCTGGCATCTACCACATACCCGAAAAAAATAAGGCCAATTATTATAATGACCCCAATAAAGCCGAATAAACAACCAAATACTAATTTCTTGCTCAATCCCCACCTTCCTCAATATTATTTACAAACTTTGACCACTGCCGGTCTTATCAGATAATCCTTGAGCATATAACCTTTTCTTAATACATCCAGGATTACCCCCTCTTCTACTCCTTCCACTGACTCGGTGACCGCTGCTTCACATTTCTGGGGGTCAAACTCCTCACCTTCAGGACTTATCACTTCCAGCCCCTCTCTGGCCAGAACTTCCATCAAATTATTGTATATCATCAGTACACCATCATAGAACTGGTCATTTTTATGCTTGCCGTCCTTTCCTGCTTCCAGTGCTCTTTCAAAATTATCTATCACCGGAAGAAGTTTCTCTATCAAATCCTTATTGGCCCTTTTTATATGATCCATATGTTCTTTCAGGGTCCTCTTGCGGTAATTATCGTAATCAGCCTGAAGCCTTTTAATCCTGTCTATGTACTCGTCTTCAAGCTTCTTGTATTCATCCAGTTCTTTCTGAAGCAGCTCTATTTCTTCTACCAGCTCCTCGGTTTCCATGCCTGCTTCAGCACTTTTCCGGC
Source organism: Actinomycetes bacterium (assembly GCA_022396035.1). Classification (NCBI taxonomy): domain Bacteria; kingdom Bacillati; phylum Actinomycetota; class Actinomycetes; species Actinomycetes bacterium. Next base: position 22,585 of record JAIOXO010000010.1, read on the forward strand.
CCGCCAGTTCATCTTTCTTTAATTTTTCTTTTTTCTTCTTTTCATCTGTCATAAGCCAAATACCTCCTGTTTAATTTCTTCCACTGCTAAACACAAATATGTCCCTGGTGGAAACCTCTTCATCAGTATAAAAATATCCATCACAATCAACAGGCGCAAAATGGAAATGCACTATTATCCGGTCACCGTTACCGGCAGAAATATTCTGAACCTTTACCGCCAGCTTCACTGATTTGCCTGGAGCCAGGTTTTCAATAACCGTTCCTATTTTCTCCGGCTCCACCAATGTCTGGGTGGACTCCTGGCTTCCCTCTATTATTTCTCCCGTATTTACATTTTCAGTGTAGGTGGTGGTGGTCATCACCCTCTTTCCTTCGCCTTGCTGTGTTTTTTTAGTAGTAACATCCCTGGCCTCTATTACTTCTTCTTCTCCTTCTTCATCTTCTACAGTATACTCATAAACTTCTCCAATTTCAGTAACCCCGTCTAGGGCCCAGTAATCGGCTATATAAGTTTGTTCAATACCTTCATTGCTGTAATAGTACTGCCCACTGTCCGGATCCCATATATGGGCCTCCCACAGGGGCCACATATTCTTATCCGGTTCAGGCTCCGGATCCAGTTTAATCCAGAGCATTATGGGCTGCAGGTCAACGGTTACATTGCCGTTATTGGTTATTTTATAATACTTATAATACCATTCCCTCCTGCCTATAATATTATCCTCAAAGGGGGAAATAAGTTCAATACTAATACTGTAAACCGGCGGCGGCAGTGCCAGAACATTGCTGGATATGGCATTCCCCGCCCGGTCCAGGGTCCAGAGAGTATAGTAGTAGGAGCTGCCTTTTTCTATATCCTGGTCGGTATAACTGCTTACTCCAATATCGCCAAAGGTAGCAATAACATCATGGTCGGGGTATTCCGGGTTAAGGCAGGGATCTTCTACCCTGACCAGCTTATAAGTATGGAAGTTATCATCATAGGAAGCACCCCAGGATAAATGATTTCCAAAACCGTCACTGTAGCCTGAAAGATTTGAAGGGTAAGGGCTGCTGCTGTCTTCGATAACCAGTATATGGGTAGATACCGGCTGGCTGGTAATACCATCCTGGGTAGTGCCCCATATAGATATATCATTTTCCCCCTTAATCAGGGCAACCTCGGTAAAACTGAAACTACCTTCAGAATCTGTAGTGGTCTGCCCTACAATCTTATCGTTTACCTGTACAAATATTTCTGAACCAGGGAGGTAATAGCCCTTAATATAGGTACTTGGATCTCCCTGTTTTAAGAAGTATATCTCTTCCATTTGCTTCAGGCTCTGGTTGTCCTGGTATAAAGCATACTCAATTTTTTCAGGAACCTTTACCAGCAGGCTGAACCTGGTAGGACTGCTCTTTTGTCCCGAATCGGATAAAGCAATTACTTCAATACTGTTCCGGCCTTCAACAATCTCCAAACCTTCCTTGCTTTCAAAGAATCCGTCCTGGTCGGCCCTTATGGAGCCTGCCTTAAGCACTCCGTTAACATATACTTCAATCCGGTTACCGGCATCGGCGTAACCCTCAATAAAGATAACCTGGCGGTCCGTGCCGGAATAGATAACCTCTTCTGCTCCATGGGAAGTTATAACCGGGGGGCTTACCACCCTGTTTAACAATTCCATTAACTGCTCGCCCATTTGATTGTCCCTGGCCTGGCCTTCAATCTGCTGCACACCGGTAATTTCACCGGTGCCCGGGTAGGAACAGCCCCAGCATAAAACCGATACTAAAATAATGGCGGCTATTGCTGCTGCTGATCTTCTATTTCTATTTTTCAGGTCCATAATGGTTAAGTATTTTTTGCATTAAAATATTATATTTTCCTGTAAATATCATTATATATTATATGAATGTTTTTTCAAAAACTATTTTCCACCTATTATTTTCCTCCTGGAGATAGATATATTTCTTGTAATCTTTGCTATCACCATTCATATAGATCACCGAAAATTCGGCTACCACCTTGCTCATATTTGACTCATAACCCAGATAGACAGTGCCTGATACCTCGATCTGCTCCACATCTGAAAGTATGGATTTAAATTCTTCTATATACTTGTCCCTGCTTATATTATTCTTGTCTTTATTAAGCAACAGGTAATCATAAATATAGCCGGGATCTCTTTCTTCCATGGCCTGCAAAAAATCCAGTACTGCTTTCTCGGGGCCGGTTTTAAAAAAATACCCTATATCTACTCTATCGTCATAATTCCTGCAGCCAAAACCAAGAATTAGCAGCAAGGCCATGACCGTTAATACCATCTTTTTAATCATCACTGATCCCGAATTTATTCTTGATTTTACTCACAATTCTTTTGCACCCTTGACCGGCATCATGACTGGCTGTTTCCCTCTCCCCTGCCTCTTCCCGGCAGCCCTTTATAGTTTGTTTAACACATCCACCCAGCACATCTGTATTATAGCCTCCCTCCAGGAATATACCCAGCTTCCCCCCGCAATATCTATAGCTCAAGTCCCTGATTACCCTCATTATCCTGTAGTATGACTCCTGCTCCAGGTTCAGGGACGACAGGGGGTCCAGCCGGTGAGAATCATAGCCTGCGCTTACCAGAATAAGGTCCGGCTTAAACCGGGACATAAGGGGAACTACAACCTCATATAAGGAAAAAATATAGCAATCCTGCCCGGTTCCTGCACTCAGGGGAAAATTAAGGTTATAACCCTCCCCCTGGCCTGCTCCTGTTTCTTCCAAACTGCCAGTGCCCGGATAATGGGGATACTGGTGAAAAGAAATATAGAACAGATTTTTGTTCTGGTAAAAAATATCCTGGGTAGCATTCCCATGATGGGCATCAAAATCAATAATCGCAATTTTTTCCAGACCAAAGCGTTTGAAGGCATGGGCAGCAGCAACAGCTATATTGTTAAAAATACAGAACCCGCTTCCCCGGGAGCTGAAAGCATGATGGCCGGGAGGGCGGACCAGGGCAAAAAACATGGACTGCCCTGGTTTTTTCCCACATATCAAATCAATACCCTTAACTGATGACCCTGCTGCCAGCAGGGCACATCGGTATGTGAACTGGGATACAACCGTATCCGCATCCAGATAAACCGGTTTCCCTTTTTTTGAGTATTCTTTTATCTGATTGATATAACTACTCTTATGTATTAAAGACAGGGTCTCTGTCTGTACCGGTTCAGGCCTTATAATGCTTAACTCAGAAATCTTGTCCCACCGGCCCAACTCCTCCATAATTCTGGACAGTCTTTCTGCCTTCTCGGGATGCATGGCCCCGGCATTATGTTTTAACAAATAATCATCATAAATTATATACATGCTAACTTTTGATAAAATTTATGATCCCCTGTGATAAATTAGTGCTTAGCTGCCTCTGATAGGAGGACTGTTTAAGCTTTTTTCTTTGTTCCCGGTTGGAGATAAAACCAGGTTCCACCAGAGCAGAAGTCATCTCTGTTTCTTTCAGTATGCTGTAGCTTGAACCATGCACCCTGCAGTCCCGCAATCCCAAATTTTGAACAATCATATCCTGTATACTGTTTGCTATCTTGCTTCCATTAACCGAATAAGAGCGCAGTCCCTTAAAATAATAACTGCTGCATCCATTGGCTGAATGTTCCCTGGAATAACTCAAATTGATGCTAACCAGTATGTCGGACCCTGTTTTATTGGCATAGTGGATACGGTCAGTTAAAAAGAGGCTCTGGTTGTCATCATTTACAGTTATAATTGAGCGTATTCCCTTTTCTTCCAGAAACTGCTTACAGTAATTGGCAATACTTTTGCAAATATATATTTTCTCTTTAAAATATTGTTCACTTTCCTGTTCATTTATATCATGTCCATAATCTATTGCTACTGCCACCATCCCCTGCCGTTTTCTTAACTCCAGCCTGCTGTTAAAAGGAAAGTTGGAAGTTTTTTTGGGTTCTATTATTCTCTTGAGCTTAAGCAAATGTTTTATGGTACCGTCGCCTACAATGCCATCTGCTGCTAAATTCATATTTTTCTGAAACTCTATTACTGCATCATGGGTATTTGGGCAGAATATGCCATTTTCCTTAAAATGGTAAAAACCAAGGCTTTTCAGCCAGTACTGCAGGGTCCTTACATCATCACCCCTAAAGGGTGGGTGTTTTAAATACAGGAGCCGGTCTCCTATCTTGTAGCCAGCATCTACCAGTTCCTGCCAGGTTTGTCCATCCACTGCGCCAGTTGAATCCAGCGCCCTTTTCTGCTGGAATTTTTTTACTGCATTTTCAGTATCCAGACCAAAAAATCCGTCAATTTGAGCATCACCCAGGTCATAACCTAATTTTTTCAGGCGCATCTGTAGGTCTACTATTTTTTCTCCGCTGTGATTTTTTTTTAGTATATCCACTATGGGTCATACCCCCCTGTATGAAAGACTGTTAAGCTGTCAGCACAGCTAAATTTATTTAAGTAAACACCTGACTTAATACCGGATGTCTACAGCAGGCCACGCATATGTTTATCCATAACTGTGGCCGCAATAGCACCGTCGGATACCGCAGTTATTACCTGCCGCAGCGGTGTATTTCTAACATCTCCGGCCGCATATATTCCCGGACGGGAAGTCCTCATATACTGATCGGTTACTATAAAGCCGTCCTGGTCTAATTCCACCAGATCTTTTACCAGTTTGGAATTAGGGACATACCCCACATATTCAAAAAGTCCATCAACGTCCAGCCGGGAAACCTTTTTATCTTCTAAATTCTTAATAAATATATGGTCCAGTTTTGATTCACCTACAAATTTATCTACAACTGTATTCCATAAGAATTTTATTCTTTTATTTTCAAAAGCCCGGTCCTGAAGTATTTGAACCGCCCTAAGCTCATCCCGTCGATGTATTATGTATACCGTACTGGCAAATTTGGCCAGAAAAAGGGCTTCTTCCACCGCTGTATCTCCTCCGCCTACTACTGCCACTACTTTATCCCTGTAAAGGGCACCATCACAGGTAGCGCAAAAAGAAATTCCGCTGCCTATAAGCTCTTTCTCTCCTTTCAGGTTTAACCTTTTGGGGCTGGCCCCGGTGGCCATGATGATGGAAGATACCTTATAGGTGTGGTCACTGTCATAAACCTTGCATTTAAACTGATTTTTTCCCTTTACCGGTTCTATAGAGGCTATGGAGCTGTACTCCTTTACCTCTATATCCAGCTCTTTGCAGTGACCTACAAATCCCTGTATAAGCTCAAATCCCGATTCTTTCTTGGAGCCCAGGTAATTTTCGATGAATTCAGTATTTACTATCTGGCCCCCAGGCATATGCTTTTCGGTTATTTCAAAATCAATATCTGCCCGCCGGGCATACAAAGCTGCACCCAGCCCTGCAGGACCTGCTCCAATTATCAATAATTCTTTTTTAATTTCTGCCATATAAAATCAACTCCATGTAGAACTTTTTATACCATTATAATTACAATGGAAATTAAAATAAATGGATAAATATTAAAGGAATAATAGTTTATAGCGGTAAGCTATTTATAGCGTCTGGCCGCATCTTTTATTCTTGCTTCCAGCTCTTCTTCGGATTTAATGCCGTTTATATCAATATCAAGATCCATAAGCAACCTTATGGCACTTCTCACAATCTCGGTATTAGCAATTTTATGGCCTCCGCTTTTTTTACATTCAATACCCATATTTTCAAGGAATGAAACCATTGCTGAAGGCATAGTTATAGGGACTCTGAAATAATCCTGCTTCTTTTCTACCATTTTTACCTCTTGCTATGATATTATTGTATTTTTATGTATATGAGTATATCTATTAACATTCAAATTGTCAAACTGCAGCCTGCGTCCGGGCCTAAATTATATTTTTTTCCAGGTATCATATCTGTTATAATAATTACCATTATATAAAAGCAAAACAAGGAGCAAAATGGCTACACAGAAAGAAACTCTTATAGGGATTATACAGGCCATAAGCAATAAACTGATTGATGCTGAAAAGATGCTCACCGAGCTTGATTCCAGTGTGGGTGATGCCGATTGCGGTATAGGAGTAAAAAGGGGTTTTACTGCAGTTAAAGATTCTCTGGGCCAGCTTAACTCCATGGAATTGGGGGATATTCTTAAAAAGGTAGGTTTTACCCTTGCTTATACCATAGGAGGCACCTCCGGGGCAATGCTGGGCACCGGGTTTCTGGAAGCAGGCAAGAGCATTGCAGATAAAACTGAAATAGGCAGCCAGGATTTAGCTGATGCCCTGGAGGCCGCAAATATAGTTATCAAAAGAAGGGGCGGCAAAACCCAGGTTGGGGATAAAACCCTTATAGATGCTCTTGAGCCCGCGGTAGAAAGCATAAAGTCTTCCGCAGCCAGGAAAGACGCAGGCATGGTGCAAATAATTGAGCAGGCATACCAGGCAGCCAAACAGGGTTCTGACAGCACCATAGATTTAATTGCAAAAAAGGGCCGGGCATCATATCTGGGAGAGCGGAGCAAGGGACACCGTGACCCGGGGTCAGTGGTTATTTATTTAATATTTGAGGCTGCTCTGGAATATTTAAAATCAACAGGACAGGGATAGGTTTATGAAAAAGATTATTAACAAGCCGGAAGATGTAGTAAGTGAAATGCTGCAGGGCTTGGCAGACAGCAGGCCGGACACCATTGGCTTAATTCCAGAAAAAAGAATTGTTTACAGAAAAGATCCCTATCTTAACAAAGTAGGTATTATTTCCGGTTCAGGAAGTGGGCATGAGCCCGACCAGGCCTTTTATGTGGGCCGGGGAATGCTTGATGCCGCCTGTGCCGGGCCGGTGTTTGCAGCCCCTACCCTGGATGCTATTGTAGATGCATCAAGAATGGTAGACAGGGGCCGAGGTGTATTGTTTTTAGTCAAAAACTATACCGGGGATAGGGCCAATTTTGAGATGGCCAGTGAAATGCTGGAATTTGAAGGAGGCCCCTCCACAGAAACAATTATTATCAACGACGATGTAGCAGTAAAGGACAGTACTTTTACCGCTGGGCGGCGGGGCGTCGCCGGAGCAATACTGGTTTATAAAATTGTGGGCGCAAAATCTGATGAAGGCTCAAATCTGGATGATTTAAAGAACCTGGCCATGGAGGTAAATAGTAATTTAAGGACCATGGGATTTGCCCTGAAACCATGCACCACCCCTGAAAAGGGCTCCCCTACTTTTGATCTGGAAGAAGACGAAATAGAAATTGGCGTTGGCCTGCACGGAGAGCCGGGAAGAAAGAGGACCTCTTACCAGAGGGCCAATATTATAATTAAGACTTTAACTGATGCGGTACTGCAGGATCTACCTTTTACCGCTGGCGATGAAGTAGCCCTTATGATTAATGGGCTGGGGGGAACCCCCATTGGAGAATTGTATATAGCAGCAAATATAACTCATAAGCTGCTGAGGGAAAGTGCTATCCGGGTACACCGTACTTATGTAAACAACTATTGTACTTCACTGGATATGGAGGGATGTTCGGTAACCCTGTTAAAGCTGAATCAGGAATATAAAAGGCTACTTGATCTACCGGCAGATATACCCATAGGTTACTTTTAATCAAGCTTGTCCCTTCAGTTGATGTTTACATGCCGGGACCATGAGAAACCGGGGATTAGTTTAATTTGTGCTGTAGTTAAAAGATACAAACCTGATAATGAATTTAAGCAATCTATTTGCGGTCCAGGTTTTTTATCAATCCCAGATTACCGCTTTCTGCCGCTTTTAATATTAGTCCCATATATTCATCTACAGTCTCTAAATTCAAAGCAACAGGCATGCTTTTTAGCTTCATGGATAGCTGCGGGTTTTTTGCATTTTCCAGTACTTTAGGCAGTATGCGGCTATCATAGCCATCCAGCTGGGCTAGAGTAGTGGGAAAGCCAATAGCCCGGTAAAAGGAAAGCATGGACCTGCCTGCTGCTTCTCCCAGGCTGCGAAAATCATTTGCAGGTTGATGATCCATATACCGCTCAAACACAGGAATCAGTTTCCTTAATTTATCTTCTATGGCAGGAGAGAAAAAAACAGTATAGTAGGGATTCAGTATGGCACAGGCCCGTCCATGGCTGGTCAGCTCTACCATGGAAAAGCTGTTAAGATGCGGCCCGCTGGTTCCACCCAGCATTAAGGCATATCCCCCCAGATCGGTAGCTAATCCTATAGCATGGCGGTATTTTATATTATCCAAATCCTTAAGAAGCAGCGGCAGATAATCAACTATTAAGGATATACAGTTAAGACACACCTGCTCGGTGAGACCACTGTCCCCGGATCCGTAATATACTTCGAGGCAATGAGAAAACCCATCCAGGGCCCCATCGAGAGTAAGATTACGGTCCATGGTGGTGGTAACTGAATAATCAAAAACTGCCCTGTCTGGAACCAATGCCATATCGGTAATGATTTTTTTCTGCCCTTTCCGGGGATAATTTATTACTGAATTCTTACTCAAATGTGAGCCTGAACCGGCTATAGTCTGGACCGCGACCATTGGATACAATTTCTTTTGCGTTTTCTTCAAGGCTTCAGATACCTTGCCTATTCCCAAAAAAGACTCCAGGTTTTCTTCACCTAAGCTGGCCGCAGCATTGGCAGCTTTAATACAGTCTATGGCAGACCCTCCCCCTACTGCCAGCAGCAGGTCCGGTCTAGCCTGGCTTATAGCCTCGGCTGTAGCCATAACTGAGCTCACCGGATTATTCACAGGGGGTGTATCAATAGTAACCGGGCTATTTATATGACTCTTATCCAGAATGTCATTTATTTCTTTTCTTATATTACCAGCCCATTTTCTTTTAGATATCATCAACAAAGGATTCTGTCCGAATTCCAGGCAATAATTGCCTGTAGCCTGACTGCAGTCCTGTCCAAAGCAATAATTATCTTTTCTATAATCCTTAAGGATCCGGGCAGATTCCTCTAATCTCTGGTCCATATTTTTTCCTGACATGATTTAAAATTATATCAACCGGCAATCATCTGGGTCCTTTTAACAAATGCTCCATAACCATTAAAACACAATACAATTCATTTATAAAATTTAACCAAACAACCTGGCCCATGCCTGGGATACTTATCTCAGGATTACGGTATAATTTCCTGTATTTATAACTATCATAAACTGTAATAACAGTATCAATACCCAGATTATAGCCATTATGACTTTTACCGCCACACTGGCCTGAAGCTGATTTAAATCCGTTTTTATTAAAGAATCTATACGGTGCCTCAGCTTACTTAAATTTAAAGCTGACTGGGGAGAAAAAGGACATAAATGATTAGAAACCCTTTTATTTTGAGAGGATATTAATTCCTTCATCTTCCTTATAGAGGTTAGTATATCCATGGCTAATGTTTTACCTTCTTTGCCCGAATGTTTTAACACCAGCTGGTCGCTTCCCTTCTCCTGCTCCATTTTTATCATACCATAGGATAAATGGGCAAATGGGCTGAAAAACATCATATCTCTCAGTATTAATGCTGCCCACCTTATAAGGCTGTCATGTCTTTTTATATGTGATAGCTCATGGGCAATCACCACCTCGGTCTCAGCAGGGTTGAGGCATTCTATTAATTGTGGTGCTATTACCAGTGAAGGTTTTTTTATTCCAATGACAAATGGACTGTAATAGGGTTTGTGGGTAAGGCTGACTTCAGGCTGTTTTATGCCAAGTTTATCCCGGTATGTATCTATAATGGAAAAGATAGAAGGAAGATCCTTGCTTCCAACCTTTTCATCGCTGGCAAGCCTTTTATAAAAGACGTAAAGGTAAACCCACCGGTATACAATTATTAAACCTATGGTTACTACAGCTAAAAACAGCAGATAATAGTTCGTACTGGAAAATACCAGCCTGCTGAAATTAAAGTTATCAAAAATATTATGGGGATCTGGAATCCTTAATCCTCCCCATATAACCGCTGTACCAGATACGGAATTACCCATATAAACATTTTCAGTTAAAATAAAATAAGGCCGCAGCAAGGGAAGAAAAAGATAAAATATCCTTATATTGGGATCCCTTATCCTGAAAATAGTTAAAACTGCCAATCCTACTGCCAGTCCTGTGAAACTGGCATAAATTGCAGGTACTGCATATCTTGTAATTATGTCCAAAATGAACATTCTGGCCCAATTGGTTAGTACTTATCTATTTCCTTTATCAGTTTGTCTATGCCCTGTTTTGAAATATTTTGATTGTCACTTATGAAATTAGAAACAAACTGTTTAGCATTATCTTCAAGAAGATTATCAGCAACTGATTTTATTAAGCTTTTGGAAAGATCTTTTTTATCTACATTAGCGGAATAAATATAAGTTTTTTCGCTTTTGTCCTGCTTTAGCAGACCCTTATACGCCAATGCAGTCATGGTTGACATTACTGTAGTATAGGGCGTAAATTCATCTTTATTTTCTTCTATTTCTTTTTTTAGCATAGTCTCATGAACTTTTCTTACTGTAACCTTTTCCTGTTCCCATACTATTTTCATAATCTCTATTTCCAATGCGCTAATGCTGTTTAATTTATCTATCCCAATCTTCTTATGCTTTCTTTTGGTCTCTTTTCTCTTGGCCATATTTTCTCCTTTATTAGTTTATTTATATATTCTAAGTTTAAAAATCAGACCAATAATAATAGCAATCTATTATTATTGCAAGTTTTCAATTATTAGGTATTTTAAAAAATCTAATCTAAAAATCTTAATCTCTCTTTTATTATTGTTTATCAAAATTATGGTATACGTTAATTATATAACTTAAGTAATAGTAAAAAATTATTCTTATCCCTGCTGCTGTTCCCTGGATAGATTTATATTATTTTACCATCCATAATCAATTAAAAAACCCACAACTTAATCAAATTTTAGCAGATTTTTTTATTTGCCTTTCAGTAACATTTAATCCAGCCATAATTCTATTAATTGCTTATTATAATAGGTTATAATATTTATATGTACACAAACTCCAGGTTAAGGTGAAGGCTGAACATGGCATAAAAAATTACTCAGGATTAGCTATCAAAGCAATGGGAGCCGGTATATTATCAATTTTTTCATTAGTCAGCGGAGTTCCTTTTGGAATTATCGCTATTGTTTGCGGATCAATAGACTGCGGCAAAACCACCAGCAGTTTTTATATTCTATGGTTAAGTTAAACCAAAACCGAAAATCTCTTATTCCGTCTATATCAAGAGGTGGTAGAAATGAATAAAAAATTAACCCTTATACTTATCATAATAACCGCAATGTTTTTAGCATTAGTTTTGGGTATGGTTTTTGATCAGGGAATCCTGATATTCTGGGTAGGCGGGATACTGGCCGCAATGGGAATAGTATTGATAATTATGGCTATAAGAAAAACAGGATCAAAAGCGCTTAAAGCATTTCTGTTTATAACCGGAGGATCTGCTGCAGGTATTGTTGTATTTGCCCTGCTCCATAACCTTATATATGCCCTGCTGGTAGCGTCAGGGGTAAACATTCAGGATGAGGCCGGGTTTTTTATACTGGCCACCATAGTGTGCCCCCTGGCACTAATAGCCGGCCTGGCCGGCAGCTTTATCCATCTACACCGTCAGGGTATAACTACTTGACCTATATGCAGCCAATGGCTGGCCGTATACCTGATTCTGCCCCTGTAAATTAGAGTTAATCACACTAATGATAATGTTATAAACAGGGTAAGGAGGTTCAGGTGATAATCAAATCCTACCTGTTTAGGGAAATAAAAATTAGCAACCGGACCTACAAGAGCGATAAATTGTATACCCTGAAAAAATTAATCCCCACTGGTACAGGGAAAGCGGGCATGAAATAAAAAAAATGGCCTGCAGGAAATATTTGATTTCAACCCTGAACTGCTGATCATCGGTACCGGGACCAGCGGCTTGCTCCAAGTAGATCAAAAATTCATACAGAAACTCAAGCAAAACAATATATGGTACATCATAGAGCCTACACCTTTGGCTTATAGAGCAATACAACCGTGCCGCCAGTACTAATAGAACTGTGGGTGTATTCCGCCTAACCTGTTAATTATTGCCTTTATCTGGCCAGGGTAAACAAATCATGAAAATTACTTTGCCTTTATCACTGTTCCTGGTCCCCCTGATCCTGCTGATCTTCCTCTGATTCCTGTGGTTGCTGCGGGGGTTCTTCGGTAACCGGAGTAATTTTTTCCTCTGCAACCTGTTCCTGTTTTTTACCTACAAAACTGGTAGCCATATAGTTAGTCTTAAGCACCTTAAAACCCAAATCCTGTGATGCAAAGTTACTGGCTATACTCCTTATCTGCTGGGTTTTATCAGTTACATTAATTCCTTTTACAAGGGCGGAAGATATATTAATGATAATCCCATCATTCTTGGGAACTACATCCACTTTGGGATCCACTATGCCGTCAACACCCTGTAACTCTTCCCTGACCTGATTAGCAACACTCTTTACAGTTATCATGATTTTACCGGACTGGTCGCTGGTTACACTGGCTGCCTTTATTTTTCTTCGATAGAACTCCAGCACCAGTAATGCCAGGCTGACCAGCAATATAACAAACAGAATAAGTGCCAGTATAAACTGGTTGGTAGTATTGAAGTAATTTACCACCCTGTCTGCCACATCACCTATATTGTAAAGGTCGACAAATATATTTACTATGGATACTATGCATATCACCGCCACCAGCAACAGCAGGATAACCATAATTATTTTATTAAAAATATTCATATCCTCTTCCCCCTCATTTTTCTAATAAAATCTATAATAATTTTATCCTATATTGGTGATAATTACATTTATTAAAAAATTATCTTTTCGATTTAAAAAAAATTTTAAATTATAATACAATTAAGCATAAGCTAACCCGTTTATTAAGGAAGAAAACTTGCTTAGGAAACTGATACTAAGGTATAAGGAAAGCATCTGGTTTATACCCAGCCTCTGCATTCTTGGTTCCATAGTCCTGGCCTTTATAACTACGGTGGTTGATAACACCTTCCAGCCCCAGCTTAGACAGTTTTTACCTGCATTTGCCTTTACCAGCGTTAACCTGGGAAGAGATATACTTACTGTAATTGCCACTTCCCTGCTAACCATGACCACTATTACCTTTTCAACCATTATGGTAGTTTTATCCATATATTCATCCCAATTTTCACCCCGTACCCTGCAAAATTTCATATCTGACCGGCTCACCCAGATAGTTCTGGGGGTTTTTATTGCAGGTTTTACCTATGCAGTAGTCTCTTTGTTGTTTATGCATGAACGGGAACCGGAAACCCTGGTTTTCTCTGCTTTTTTTGCCATTATTCTTGCCCTGATAAGCATTGGTTATTTTATAAGGTTTATCCAGTACATAACCTCTTCCATACAGGTAAATAATTTGATGGAAAAACTCAGCCAGGAAGTGCTGCAGATACTCAAAAGAAAAAAAAGAACCATACAGGATATGAAGAAGAATGGAAAAGTATTATCCAATGTAAAGCCGGGAATTATAAATCTGCATAAAAGAAACCATATAGAAATAAAAGCCAGGCTTTACGGCCATATACAATATATTGATATTGAAGGCCTTATGAGGTTTGCCAGGGAACATAATGTATTGGTGGAAACCACAGTTAAAATAGGAGATTATGTTGGTAAATCCACTATTGTTCTCTTGATTTGGAACCATGATATGGAAAAAGAACTTAAATGCAATGTCTCCAAATACTTCTCTCTGGGAAATTATAAAAGCACCAGCCAGGATTTGGATTTTGGTATCCAGAAGATAGAGGAAATAGCTCTAAGGGCAATTTCCCCGGGGATAAACGACCCTAATACAGCTATGCTTGGGGTGCGAAATATGGCGGTAGTAATGTCAGAGATAAATCATTACTGCGCAGGCAAAAAATATTTTTATGACCAAAAACAAAACCTAAGGCTTATACTGGATGAAAGAAATTATGAGGAGATACTTTATGCCAGCTTTTACAAGATACTGAATTTTTCCAGAAACCAGATTTCGTTATTCTCCACCATACTGGAAGCCATAAGCATAATAGCTGAAAACAGGGACCGGAGATCCAGAGATACACTGTATGAATTCTGCAAATATACCATTAACGGGTTCAATCACCAGATATTACAAAAAAAGGATAGGTATTTTTTGAATATAAAGCTGGAAAAAATTGCCAAACATCTAAAAGTAGAACCCAAAAAACTATTGCTAAGCTGATATAAAATGAAACGGCGCATATATGCCGGCCCATTAGAAACACCAGTATTCCCACAACTATCAAGGTATTTTTAGAAAGTATGGAAACCTTTTCTTTTCTTATTTAGTAATTATTGTTGGTGCAGAAAAACTTACTGATGAGAGCTGCAGTCGCTGCATATCCCCTCAAAAACAACCCTTACATTTTTTACCTCAAACTTTTCCTCTACCCCTTCAGGAATATTGAAATCAAAAGGGCAATCGCATATATCTATAATCCGGTTACATTTAGAGCAAAAAAAATGATAGTGTTCTTGGGTATTACCTTCATACCTTCTGGTGGAGCATAAGCCATCAACAATTTCAGCAACGCCAATATCATGAAAAAAAGAAAGAGTCCTATATACAGTATCAAAAGATATATTGGGGAAAATTTCTTTCACCCTTTTATACAAGGCTTCCACATTAGGATGATCGGTGGAATTAATCAACTCTTTATATATAACCGTTCTCTGGGGAGTAATTTTGAAATTATTTTCCCTGCATTTCTCATTAAATTTTTCTAACAGTTTTTCATTATTCATTATGCTGGTTATTATATAATAAAATATCTTATTTGCAAATTAATTCAGGTTTTGCTTTTATGCACAAATAATTTAAAATATTTTAATTAACAAATATCGGAAGGAGCATATGAAAAAGGATATTGGAGTCCATGAAAGATTATACCCTAATCCTGTGGTTCTGGTTTCATCTTCCTATGAAAACCAGGACAATATCATAACTCTTGCCTGGACAGGCACTGTGTGCAGCAACCCCCCTTTAATATCAATATCTATCCGGCCCTCCAGGCATTCCCATGGTTTAATTAAAAACTCTGGTGAGTTTGTCATAAATATACCCAACCAACACCAGGCAGACCTATGTAACTATTGCGGTACTGTTTCCGGCAAGGATACTGACAAGTTCAAACAGCTTGATTTAACTAAAGCCAGCCTGGATAAAGTTAAAGCCAGGATGATTGAAGATTGTCCTATTAATATAGGTTGCAGGGTACGGGACATAATTTCTTTGGGTACCCATGACCTTTTTATTGCAGAAGTGCTCCAGGTCTTGGTGGATCAGGACTGGGTTTATACAGATGGGGATCTGGATTATGATAAACTCTCTACCCTTAGCTGGTGTATGGGAAAATATTACAGGAATGTAGCTTTAAGATAATTAGGGCGGTTTTAAAGAATACCCTGGTTTACACAAACTTTATGCTGTCTAGGTGAAGTTTTACATAATTAAAACTTTTCTGGCCGGATTTCCATTCCGCCTTTATATCTGTGGGTATCCTCATACCATTAAACTGGCGGTAATTGCTGTAAGTGCCTATCCATTCCTGCCTGTCCCACCGCCCATCTCTTTCCCGGTATCTGTCCTCGGTACAAGCCCGGGTGATCTGGCCCTGTTTGTTTATATCAAATTCTATTCCGGCTATATGTGAACCATCTGCAATTGATGCCTTTACCCTGTCCCTGCCCATAGCTTCCCAGTTGATATTATCAGAGAAAATGAGGGCGGTGGGACAGAATGTTAGCTCTGATACATACCTTGTAAGAGAAGATATATCCATCTCTTTTCCCCGGGCATGAGTTACTGTAAATATGGATAACCACCTTATGAGCATATTCCCTTTGCCCCTATAGTACATATCTCTGGCACTCAACCACCCGCCCAGGGCAGTACTAACTCTGGCTATCCAGATAAATGCAGGATCTCTGCCATCAAAATACTGCACTGCGGATACCGGCAGCCAGCTGGAACTTTCCCTGGTTTTAATAAAACCTGATTGACGGACCAAAGCTATACTGGGAACCTGTTGACCCGGAGTCAGGCAATAATCAAAATACCTCTGAAGCGGCGGGGGTAGATTTTCGATTACCCGGGGCGAGTAGATTTTTTGTGGTCTGTCTTTTGCGTCCTCAAGTATCTGTTTCAGCTCTTTTTTTATACCTGAACTGGTAGCCCATATCCTAAATGCCGCTGCCAATAAAAGCATTTCTAAAACTACCAGTATTGTAATAAGAATTTCCATAATATTCCCTTAAATTTGCCGGTTAAATCGTTACCTTGATAATACTAATAAAAATAGAGCAGGGCAATATGCTTAAAGGTCTGTAAATTATGAAAAAATTTAAAAGCCAGGCAGGATAGAGGTACCCCGCCTGGCAATGGCATAATCAAGATTAACCAAGGATGGCTTCCAGGTCTTCCCGGGGGGTACTTACAGGTTTTAAATTGAATTTATCCACCAGGACACTTAAAACATTATCCGATATAAAAGCGGGTAAGGTTGGTCCCAGATAGATATCTTTAATACCCAGGGCCAGAAGGGTTAACAGTATGCAAACCGCTTTTTGTTCATACCATGAAAGCACCAGAGTTAATGGTAACTCATTCACACTACAGTCAAAAGCTTCAGCTAGAGCAGTAGCTACTTTTATGGCTGAATAAGCATCATTGCATTGTCCCATATCCATTATCCGGGGAAAATCTCCGATCTTTCCCAAATCCAAATCATTGAATCTATATTTTCCACAGGCCAGGGTTAGTATTAATGAATCCTGGGGGGTTTGCTTTACAAACTCGGTATAATAATTTCGTCCCGGTTTAGCTCCGTCACACCCGCCAACCAGAAAGAAATGACTGATAGCCCCGGATTTCACTGCTTCTACTACCTGGTCTGCTGCACTTAAAACCGTATTCCGTGCAAACCCGGTCATAAGCTTGGATCCGCCGTTTATTCCAGTAAACTGCTTATCCTCCTTATATCCCCCCAACTCAATAGCTTTGTCGATAACCGGAGAAAAATCCTTCTTGCCTTCAGGAGAGTCGGGGATGTGTTTTATCTGGGGATAGCCAACCACGCAGGTAGTAAATACCCGGTCCGCATAGCTCTTTCTCGGAGGCATGAGACAGTTAGTGGTAAACAATATGGGTGCCGGTATATTATCGAACTCTTTCTGCTGATTCTGCCAGGCGGTTCCAAAATTACCCTTGAGGTGGCTATAATGCTTTAATTCAGGATAACCATGAGCCGGCAGCATCTCCCCATGGGTGTATATATTAATGCCTTTGCCCTCGGTCTGCTCCAGCAGCTGTTTTAAATCCAGAAGGTCATGGCCGGTTATAACTATAAACGGGCCTTTTTCTACATGAGTGGTCACTTCTACCGGAACCGGATCTCCATAAGCAGAGGTATTAGCCTCATCTAACAGTTCCATACACCTTAAATTTATCTGGCCAAAATCCATTAATAAGTCCAGCCACTGCTCAACGGTATGTTCTTCACCCAATGTCTTCATGCCTTTATAGAGCCATTGGGTAACTTCCTCATCATATTTCCCTAAAACATATGCATGCCAGGCATAGGCACCCATACCTCTTAATCCCAATAAAAGAGTTGACCTCAATGACACTATATCCGGATCTCCAGACCATAACTTTTGGATTGGGAAAGCCTTACTACCACCCAGTTTTTCAGCTTGCTCATTAACCCGGCCGGTTAACTGTTTTATTCTCTCCGGATCAAAATTTACATTGGTTACAGTAGCAAACAGACCCTGAAACATAAGTTCATCCGCTGCCCGGGGAGCGTCTTTTCCTTCAGCAGCCCTGGCCAAACCTATCAGGGCACAGGTCAGTTCATCCTGCCCGTTAGCCGTTTCCGGCTTTTTACCGCATACCCCGGTTTTCACACAGCCCTTACCGCCTGCGGTTTGTTCACATTGAAAACAGAACATCTTATCCATGTATTCCTCCATTTTTTATTTACAGTCCTTTTATTAGTCTAATAATTATAATATAATTCTGACCCAATAGCTGTATCTCTGGATACATAATTAAATAAATATATAGATTATAATGTTAGAAAGATACCATGATACAATTTCAGAATCAGTTCTTTTTGCCGGCTTGGACCAGCAAGCTATTTTGGCCATGCTCAAATGCTTAAATCCCAGAGTGCGCAGTTATAAAAGAAATGATTATATCTTCATATCCGGGGATTCTTTTACCAGCGTTGGCATTATCCTTGAAGGCCTGGCAGGAGTATTAAGTGAAAAGCCCAATGGGGATAGGGTAGTTATAAACACCCTGAAAAAAAGTGAAGTTTTTGGAGAGATGGTAGCCTTCTCCCCTTTAAACCAGTGGCCCAATACTGTCCAGGCCTTAAAATCCTGCAAAATATTACTTATTCCCAAGATACGGATAATAGGAGAATGCCCCAAACTCTGCCCCTGGCACAGATCCCTAGTTGAAAACTTTTTAAAACTACTCAGCCAGAAAGCATTAATGCTGAACAGGAAAGTAGAATATCTTTCCATAAAAGGAATAAGGGCAAAAGTAAGCACTTATCTATATGAACAATACAGGCACCACCAGTTCGAAAGCATTGTTTTGAATTTAAACCGCAATGAACTGGCTGATTTTTTAAGTGTATCCAGACCCTCCATGTCCCGTGAAATCTGTAAAATGAGGGATGAAGGAATTATTGACTTTCATCTAAACCGGTTTAAGATAAAAGATTCCCAAGCCCTAAAATCAATGGCAGAATTATAGAAACTGCCAGTGGCGCCATTGCTATCAACACTGACAGCAAGTTATCTCTAATTACCGGAGGGCTTAAAAGCAATAATTTTTATACTTACCGCTGCTTTTTCAAGGTCTTTACTAATATCAGGATGATTTAATTTAGACAAGCCCGAAAATATAAGGGGGTAGTAATCCTCACTTAAAACTTCAATTTTTTCAAATCCTGCCTGCTCAATAAGCTCAAGATACCGGTCTTTTCTTATAGCCCCGGACAAACATGAAGTATAGGCAGATCTGTTTTCCATGACTACCTGGGGCAAGTCTTTTAATAGCACAATATCGGAAACTACCACCCTTCCTCCTGGCTTTAATGCTTTAAAAGCCTGTTCAAATACTTCCTTTTTCCGGGTGGAAAGGTTAATAACACAATTAGATATTATTAAATCAACACTCCCTTCCGGCACAGGAAGGTCTTCGATTTCTCCCAGTATAAACTCTACATTATTGTAATTTTCCTTCTCTGCAAAAGCCTTGGCTTTCTCTATCATTTCCGGAGTCATATCCACACCGATTACCTTACCCTGGGACCCAACTCTGGATGCCGCTATAAAACAGTCTATACCTGCTCCGGAGCCCAGATCCAGTACAGTCTCTCCCGGCTTTATGGAAGCAAGGGCCCCGGGATTGCCGCAACCCAGGCCGAGGTCTGCCCCCTGGGGTATCCGTTCTAAATCCTGCCGGCTATACCCTATATCCATGCTTATATCTTTTGTACTTTCCTGACCACAACAGCCTGATTTGCAACATCCGCTGCCTGTTTGTGCTGCCCGGGCATAATCTTCTTTTATAGCCTTTTTTATATAATCTTTATCCATATTAAACCTTCCTTAATCAATACTATATTCATACATTTAAATATATAATACTATTTTAATCAAGCCCTATTTTCAGCTTTTTATCAAAGAATACAGGGCAACCTCAATTTTGGGCTGCCCTGTTAGATATAAACCAGGCTTTTATCCAATAACCTGATTTTTAGTCTCTTAATTTTTTACTGATTTACTCTATTTCTTAAACCTGCCTAAAATATCTTTGCCCTTTCCTTTCAGGTCTTCAACCTTGGCTTTGGCTTCCTCAATTTTAGCTTCCAGATCTTCTATCTTATCTTTTACTTTGGTATCGCCGGCCAGTTTCTTTGCTTTTTCCTTCAATTCTTTTAGTTCATTTTCCCATTCTGCAATCTGTTTTTTTAGCTTGTCTGTAGACATTTTTCCTAAATCCATAATATTTGTCTCTTTCCGGCTATAAATTAATATTCTATTACTCTCTTAAGTTTTTTAGCCTGATTGACCCAATCTTTGACCATATCCATAGATGGCGGCCTTCTAACCAATTTCTTTTTTTGATTAGTCTTCATTATTGCTTCATACAAATTTTCCACTTTCTTCTTGGATAATTCTACAACTGTATCCACTCCTGCTTCTTCCAATAAATCTGAATATTCTTCCCCTACTCCTTTAATCCTGAAAAGATCAGCAAGATTAACCCACTCTAGAACCAGTTTATGGTCTATTTTGGCATCCTGTTCGATTTTCTTCCTTTCTTTAGCCGTCGCTCCCTTTTTTAATAAGGCTTCTGTGGTCTTGATGTTTAAGGCAGCTAATTTTTTAGTATACTGTGGACCTATGCCCTCAATCTTTGCAATACTGGCCATATTTTCTCCCCTTTAATATATTGATATGTATTTTATAATTATATCATATAAGCCACATAATAAAATTATACTTTTTTTAGAACAAGCATATTAGGCTGCCGCAGCCTTTTGTCCGACACATCTGTAAACATTCTCATTGTTCTGACCTGTACCTATTCATTTGCCTTCTGTTTTATGCAATAATTTAGGAATGAATAACAATAAGCAATTAGAAAGATACAGGTATTTTTTAAAGGATTATCTGAGACTGGAGACTGATTTTTCCACCACAGACCAGAATCGGGGTAAACCGCCTCCACCGGTGGAAAAAGAAATAAACCCTGACAGCCGGGTAATTTCTCTTCCTTCACCGGATGAGGGAGATGGGGTTCATAATAAGGGGATAATTGAAGCTATTAAAAACCGGAAAAGCCACCGTAGATTTTCTAAAAAGCCTTTGAGTCTTAAACAATTATCTTTCCTATTATGGGCAACCCAGGGTGTCAGGCAGATAAAGGGCTCCACGGTTTTAAGGAATGTTCCTTCTGCCGGTAACCGGCACCCCCTGGAAACCTATATCTGTGCCTTAAATATTACCGGTCTGGTGCCCGGCATTTATTTGTATCGTCCTCTGGAACATGAATTAAGAGTTGTAAACACCGCTGAGCCTGAAAATCTGGCCACAGAGATTGAGCTGGCGACCTTGGGCCAGGCCTTTATTGGCACAGCAGCTGTAGTTCTGATCTGGACTGCTGTTTGCTACCGGACTGAATGGAGATATGGTAAAGCCTCTCATAAAGTTATAGCCCTAGACGCCGGGCATGCTTGCCAGAGCCTATACCTTGCCGTTTCAGCTATTGGTGGAGGAACCTGCGCTATTGCTGCCTATAATCAGGACCTTGCCAATCAGCTGATAGGAGTCGATGGAAAAGAGGAATTCGTAATTTACCTCGCTCCGGTAGGCCTTATAGATAAGCAAGAGACTTAAACCAGTACTAGCTAACACTGATGGTCAAATGTTTCTGTTAAAACACTATAACCTTTGAATTTAAATAATTTTTTTAAATATTATCTCTGCCGTCCTGGCTGGATCATGTCTGATGTATTGGTTGCCCCCAAACAGCTCCTCCCTAATTATTCTTGTCCCTGACTGAACATGCTTTAAGTCATCTACAACCTTAAAAGAATTACTTTCAGCATGCCTGTTGGTGAGTGAATCAGGAATTTTGGAAGAATCTATAAGTATATAATCCAATTCGCATCCCAGATAATTTTCTACCACCCTGACATGATCACCGGCTTTAAACCCATCAGTCTCTCCAGGCTGGGTCATTATATTGCAGATGTAAACTTTTTTAGCCTTCGACTCCCTAATAGCTTCTGCCACTCCTCTAACCAGGAGATTGGGTATGATACTGGAGAACAGGCTTCCCGGTCCCAGCACTATGAGCTCTGCCTCCCGGCATGCTTTTATGACTCCTTTATAAGCCTGGGGACTGGAAGGCTGAAGAAAAACTTTTTTTATAGATTGCCTGTAGCCTACAATCCTGGTTTGCCCCAGCAGGGACTTACCATCATTAAATTCTGCCCCAAGTATTACATTTTCCAGGGTAGAGGGCAAAACCCTGCCCTGAATATTTAAAATCTGGCTTACCTCCAGCAGGCCCTTGGCAAAACTGCCGGTAAGCTCGCTCAGGGCTGCTATCATCAGGTTGCCAAAAGAATGCCCTGACAGATTTGAATTACCCCGGAATCTGTACTGGAAAAGCTCAGGCAACAGGGATCGGGAATCAGCCAGTGACACCAGGCAGTTCCTTATATCTCCAGGGGGCAGAATATTGAAATCCTTCCTTAACCTGCCCGAACTTCCGCCATCATCGGTAACCGTAACAATAGCTGTTATATGTCCGGTCCATTGCTTGATGCCTTTAAGCAGGGTAGATAAACCTGTACCTCCGCCTATGCCCACTACCTTTGCGTTTTCTTTCATGCCGTTTTGCCCTTATAATTAAATTTAGTAAAACTATGTATTGATATTTTCATTTTATTATATAAAAATAAAAAAATTAAACACATCTAATTTGAATTTAGATATAAATGCAAAGACATATATAAAAGGAGGGCAATGGAGCTTATAATTACTTCCGATTATGCAAGTATGAACAGGAAAGCAGCAGACACTATTTCTGCAACTATTAAAGAAAAACCAAACTGCGTGCTGGGCTTGGCTACCGGAAGTACACCTGTTGGAACCTATAAGGAACTGGTAAAAAGAAATCAGCAACACCAAATTGACTTTTCCCAGGTAATAACCTTTAATCTCGATGAATATATCGGTATCGGAATAGACCTGTCAAAACCTTATAGCCAGGACCAGAGCTATGCCCGTTTTATGCATGAACAGCTATTTTCACATATAAACATCAAACGGGAAAATATCCATATGCCGGACGGTACCGCTGAAAATTTAGAAAAACATTGTTCAGATTACGAACAGAAGATCAAGCAGATGAAAGGCATTGACCTGCAGTTGCTGGGAATTGGAGCCAATGGCCACATAGCTTTTAACGAACCCGGTTCTTCTCTGGCTTCACGAACCCGGATTCAACCCCTGGACCCTAAAACCCTAAACGACAACTATGAAAAATTTTACAAAAAGGCTGGAATAAAAAAAGAAGATATGCCCCATTATGCCTTTACCATGGGTGTAGGAACCATACTGGAAAGCAGGCATGCCCTGCTGCTTGGATCAGGCAAAAACAAGGCTAAGGCAGTTGCCGAAGCAATTGAAGGTCCCGTTACTTCCAAAATAACTGCTTCTGCCCTGCAGCTTCATCCCGGCCAGGTTACCATTATCTTAGACCAGCCGGCAGCATCAGAGTTAACCTGGTCTTTAAAATTAGTAAGGGAAAATTTAGCTTAGAAAATTTCATCAGCTTCTTCTGTAGTAAAAAAAAGCAGATTATTTTCATGGTTTGAAATAGCCTTACTGGTATCAATAAGGCAATCCTTTGCCTGTTTGCGCTCCATGGCGGCAGTTTTTTCCAATTCCCCCAACTTAACCGGAATCCCCTTTTCGGATACCATTTTTTTTATTTTTCCATATATGTCTTGGTTTCCAAATAAAAACCTTCCCTCCGCCAGTATCTTGGAGGCAACCATATATTCAAAACAGTCAAATCTTAATTGCTCTTTTACTCGGGCAATATCTTTAATAATATAATCAACCTCTTCTCTGTAGGCAGGGTTTTTAATAAGGTAATATTTCTGTTCATATATCCTCTGGTCCAGTTCCTCGACCAATTTCCGGTCCAAATTTTCAGTTACAATGATTATATCCAGATCGGAGCCTTTTATAACTTCTCCGGTTGAAAACTCAGGACGATTTTCAGAATGGGCCATATTATAAATTACGTCTCCAGCAATAATTACTGCAGTCTTATTCTTTATGGTCTCTGGCCGGGAATGCGATTCAGTAATCTGTTTGATTACACTTTCTGCCAGCTCCAGTTTACCTCTGCTTATCCTGTCTATTTCCGTTTTTAAAATACTGGCTTTCTCTTCTATAAGCTTTTTATCCTTCTCTAAGCCTATTACGGTATAAGTTAGAAACTCTCTTAAAATAGACGGCGACAGCCTGGCATAACCTTCCACTTTTTTATCCAGCCTGAGGTATCGCCGGCTAATGGTTTTTGTAGTAATTTGGGAGCAGATATGACAAAACCTCCAGACCTCAAGGGCTCTATGGCGGCTGTATTGCAGAAGATGCTTGCCGGTTAGAGGGTTGCCTTCTAAAATATCTATAATATATTCCATAATTACTGGACAAACTAATAAACGGAGATAACTATCCTAAATTCTTTTTTACCACATCTGCAATTTCATGAGCAAAATTTTCAGTTATCTTTGTGGTAGGCCCTTCTACCATAACCCGGCATATAGCCTGGGTACCCGAGTACCTGACCAGCACCCTCCCTTTTCCTTTCAGCTTGCCTTCTATCTGTTTGATGCAATCTACTATCTCCGGCTGCTTCTGGATAGGAGGTTTGCTGGCTACTTCTACATTTACTGTTACCTGGGGCAATATATCCATTATTTTGGTTAACTGCGATAATGGTTTGTTTTCTTTTTTTATAACTGCCAATAACTGCAAAGCAGAAAGAATGCCGTCTCCGGTTGTGTGATGATCTAAAAATATTATATGACCTGAATCCTCTCCCCCTATCACCGCCCCCAATTTAACCATTTCTTCTAAAACAAATCTATCTCCCACCTTGGTCTTAACCTGTTTAATTCCCAGTTTATCCATAGCCAGAGAAAGGCCCATATTGCTCATTACGGTGGTAACCAGGGTATTGTTGATCAGGTTTCCCTCTTCTTTCAGGTGTCTGGCGAAGATAGCCAGTAGCTGGTCCCCGCTTAAAATAGTCCCTTTCTCGTCAACTACTATCAGGCGGTCGCCGTCCCCGTCAAAAGCCAATCCTATGTCCGCTTTCTGCTGCAGTACCTTCTCTGCCAGATTCTGAGGGTAAAGGGCCCCGCAATTATGATTTATATTGATGCCGTCAGGTTCAATATTGATAGCAGTAATATCTGCCCTCATCTCCCTAAATAGTACCGGAGCCACCCTGTAAGTAGCCCCATGGGCACAATCGATAACAACTCTCATCCCCTCCAGGTTCATGCCCCTGGGAAAAGTATGCTTTAAAAACACAATATACCTGCCCAGTGCATCCATTTCTCTGCGGGCTTTGCCGATGCTTTCGGGACAGGCCAAGTGCTCCTGCAGTTCATTGCCCAGTACCAGCTGCTCTATCTTTTCTTCCTGTTGGTCATTTAATTTAAATCCTGTTTTAGAGAAAACTTTTATGCCATTGTCTTCAAAATGATTATGGGAGGCAGATATAACAATTCCTGCATCCGCATCCATATTGGTAGTCAAAAAAGCTATTCCGGGAGTAGGCATAGGCCCTACTAAAATAGCGTCTGCACCCATAGAAGTAATGCCTGCCGCCAGAGCATTTTCAAACAAATAACCTGAAAGCCTGGTATCTTTGCCTATTATGATTCTGGCTTTATGGTCTTCTTTGTTTTTTAAAATATGGGCCACCGCCTGACCAATTTTCATAGCCATGTCAGCAGTCATCGGATACTGGTTGGATACTCCCCTTATTCCGTCGGTTCCAAATAGTTTACCCATAATTTATTTCCTCTCTTTTATTTCGTGAACTTGCCTGTTCTTTATAATACTGTTGGGTCCGTAATATCCCCGGGCTGTAGTATTGGGATAAAGCAGGACATTTCTGGAAAGTAAGGTTCCGGGAGAAGTTACACTGTTACAGCCCGTTTCCACCCCATCACCGTATATGGCTCCAAATTTACGCAAACCTGTTTTATATTTCCTGCCCTCAATGGTAAGCACTACGCTGGAGTCAATTATCTTCAGATTGGCCAGTTTGGTTCCAGCTCCCAGATTCACTTTACCCAGAATGCTGTCACCAATATAGGCAAAATGGCCCGCCTTGCTTTCTCCCAGCATAACCGCTGTTTTCATCTCTGTAGTATGGCCAACCACACAGTGGTTGCCCACTATTATATTTCCCCTTAAATAGGCACCCTGCCTGATCTCATTATAATCCCCGATTATAGTGGGGCCTTTAATTAGCGCTCCGGGTTCCACCACTGTTCCTCTGCCTATATAAATATGGTCATCCATAATATAGGTCCCTGCGTAGATAATAGTGGCTCCTTCCAGTTTCTGGCCATCCCTGATAACTACCCCTTCAGAATTATCTATAGTAAAACCATTCTCCATTACATTGCCCTTATAAATCACCATATCCCTGGCAATAAATGAGCTGCCCTTCCTTACTTCTGCCACATTGGGGATAAGATTTTGGGTTAAAAAGCTTTTTATATTCCTCAAACCCTCCCACACATATTCACATCCATCAAACAGCTGACTGAGATAGTTGCCTTCCAGACCAAAAAAATTTTCTGGCTTTAACATATCATGCTCCTTACCGTCTAAGGCTCATAAAGTATTGTTAAAAAAATTATAAATATTTTTTAGATATTATCAACCGGGTAAAGGTGACCTCTGGTTTCACCCTTATTCATTTTTCCTGATAAATTCATGTCCCGGTAACTGATAAGGGTAAAAATTTTTTAAATTATTTAGTTTGAATATAAATATAGACACCTTTAAAATATAAATCATACTGATAATTAAATATTATACTTTAAGGTGGCCATAGATGGAAAGGTACATAGTCAAGGAAGACGGTGAACAGGAATTATACATCCCGGGAAAAATTAAGAAATCACTTCTAAAGGCAGGCGCTGAACCACAAATTGCAGAACATATAATAGCATTTATTGAAGAAAACCTTCAGAAAGTATCTAAATCAAAAGATATCTATAGGCTGGTATTAACCCAGCTGAAGAAAAAACAACCGGCAGCGGCAATAAAATATACCCTCAAAAAGGCCATAATGGACATGGGACCGGCAGGCTATACTTTTGAGAGATATTTTGCAAAAATATTGGAGCGTTATGGCTACATAACCCGGGTAGGAACCATGGTAAAAGGTCATTGTGTGGAGCATGAAATTGATGTAATTGCAAATAAAGACCAGGACCATTTTATGGTCGAATGTAAATATCATAACCATCCCGGCACTAAAAGTGATTTGAAAACGGCTCTATATATTTATGCCCGCTTCCTTGATTTAAAAAAAGGAAATCATAGCAACTCCCACAAATACCAGTTTTCCCAGGCCTGGCTGGTTACTAATACCAAATGCACCACCGAAGCAGTGAAGTACGCAAATTGTGTCAATATGAATATAATAGCCTGGCATTATCCCAAAGGCAGAAACCTTGAATATTACATAGAAGCAAAAAAACTGTATCCGGTTTCCATACTGCCGGGATTAAAAAAGAAAAAAAGGTACAAGTTGTTTGAAAATGAAATCTATACCATACAGGATTTACTAAAAAACAAGCCTGAATTTATTTCCAATCTTTTAGGTTTAGATAAAGATTCCTGCAACCGGCTATTTGCCAGAGCAGCCATGCTGCTGTAGGCAGTTAAGGGCTTTCAGACAGGCTTAAAAGATATATACCTGTAATTATCAGTATAAATAACTTTTAGACCCACCCTTTTGGCTATATTTTTCATAGTGTTTAGATTATAGAAGGACCGGTGACAGTCATCCCGCGTATAGTACCAGTCAAGAAATTGCTGTTTATCCCCGGGGTGAAATAGAGTCATAACCGCCAGTAAGCTATCGCTGTCCAGACACTGTTTAAATAGATAGAAGTAATCCAGAGGTTTCTGCAGGTGCTCTACTACCTCGGTAGCAGTTATCAGATTGTATTTTTTACCTTCATATATTCTATACGGAGAGTAAAAAAGATCATAAATATCCATTTTAAAGCCATACTCTTTTTCCAGTATGATTGCCAACACCGGATAAGGTCCGCTTCCAAAGTCCAGACCCTTTTTACTATTGCTGTAATCCAATACAGCATTATTTATAAATTTTTTAAAATATTCTACATAGGAACCATCATCATATGAGTTGTTATGCAGGTTATATCTTTCCAGCTCTTCCTGCCTGGAAATACTGGAGGCTTCATCTTTAAATATAAACTCGCATTGTGAACAGAAGTAATATTTTATACCCGAATCTTTCTGAAATATCTCCGTTGTCCCGCTATTGCAAATCTTGCATTTTTTTTTCATGTTCCTGTTACTTCACTTTGATCTTGAGTTTAGCAATACCTGCAATTTTATATTCATGGAAACATAAAGGGTAAATCAAGGTTTCAGGATAGCGCTTAATTTATCATCAGTGCCAACATAATAAATCTTTTTAAAGGTAAGCTCCCTAATTGAATTAAATCTGCTACTGGGCAAATACAATGGTGTAACCGTTACAGTCTTTAATAAAGAATTCTTTTCTTCCCCAGGAAGTTTGGTGCAGTTCTTTTACTATTTCTGCCTTTCCTGTCAGCCAACTGTATAACTCCTTCACACCTTCAGTTTCAATATATATAACCATCGAACCACCCATTTTCATCTGCTTAAATTGTGGAATCTTATTAGAAAGGCTTTCCCTGGACTGGAACATAATATCAGCTCCTTCGCAACGCATCATCGCCCAGTCAAACCTTCCCTTTTCAGGAAAAGTTCGAACAAGCTCAAAGCAGCCCAATGTTTCCTGGTAGAATTTTATAGTTTTATTTACGTCTTCAACCATTAAATTTGGAATCAGTCTTTTAAACATTTATTCACCTGTGCCTGTTTAAACTTTAAAGATATCATTTTTCTTCTTGAGCCTTATAGGCAGGACTATAATAATCCAGTATACAACTCCTACCATAACTGCACCGCCTATGATATTCCCGATAGTTACCGAAAACAAATTACCAAGGAAACCTAATATATTTAAATTACTAAGATTAATACCGGGATTAATTCTTATTAACGCTGAATTAACCTCTGGATTATTTTTTAAAAGCATGCCCAATGGAATAAAATACATATTAGCAATACTGTGTTCGAAACCTGAAGCAACAAAAGCGGTTATGGGAAATATTATGGCTGCTATCTTGCTGATTACAGTCCTAGCACTAAAACAAAGCCATACCGCCAGACACACCAGAGCATTACACAATATGCCCCTGGAGAATCCCTCCATGAAGCTTAAATTTACCTTGCTGGCAGCAATTAATACCGAACTTGCTCCTAGGAAGCAATCTTTTGCCTTCCACAAATTGGTTAGATAAATAAGGTATACTACACTTATGGAGCCTAAAAAATTACCTATGTAGCTGATCAGCCAATTCTTAAGCATCTGCCTGTAAGTAACTACCCCGGAAGCAATCCCCATCATGATTAAATTATTTCCAGTAAAAAGTTCTGCCCCTGCCACTATTACCAGTATAAGCCCCAGAGAGAAAGCAACCCCACCAACAAGCCTAGTTATTCCTATACTTAAATTGGAATCAAAAGTAACTACAGTGTAGAATTGAGCACCAAGAGCGATAAAGCTTCCAGCCAATATGGCCAGCATCAACAAACTCAGAAAATTCAGCTGTGCCTTATTTTTGCTGGCAGTCTCTACCCTTTTTTCCATGTCCGCAGGAGAATAATCATCAAATTGGACGTCGAACGGATGCATAGAAGCGCCTTCCCCTGAAATGAATGTTTTAGAATAATGTAATATTAGTACAAGAATAATACTAAAAATAAAATGTTTCAAGAATTTTTATCAGGCCGATTCCGCTTTATACTTTTAAATTCAAACCAATACTTGATTACTGGTTTAATTTAAACACTTTAGTCCATAACCAGCATATTTTAGAAACTACTAATCCTTTAAGGGCTCCCCCGGCCTTTTTAGTGGCCTGAAGGGAGCCCTTGTTATAATCAACTTCTTTTTATTTCAATTTAGCAACCTGTAAAAGAAGTCTATTATTTTGTAACTGTAAGAATCTAGTCCTCGCCAGTAACCTTGGCTCGTAATGGACCGAATTCTTTTCTTACCTTTCTTACCAGATCTTTGTAATATTTATCGTATACTGTACAACCAACATTTTCCTGCCTTATTAACAGCTCAACACATTTGTCACAGGCAATACACCAGTCGATATCGTCTTCTTTGTCATTGAGATATTTGGCCGGGAGCTTGGGATCTGCCAGTGACTGCCTTCCCAGAGCTACCATATCTGTATTACCTTGTTCTATATTGTAGTTACCCCAATGGACAAGTGAATTCCATTCAGGCTGAACTGCACGCAAGAAATTCTTACCATTGTTAAGTACTGAATAGGCACCGCCCATTACTGCCATATCTTTGCTAACATTTTCTTTTATAATTTTAGCCATGGTAAAGTGAATGTACACATCATCCGGTTTTTGCCTGTAAGGCATGTGCAGCTCCATGGTCACTGAAGGATTACCGGTAGATTCAAGTATGAAGTTTGCGCCCCTTTCTTCCAAACCCTTGCACAGGTCGATTGATTCTGTTAAATCAACTATGGGGCTATCCGGACCTGCAGTACCCTGTCCACCAGGAAAACCTTCCCACATGGACACTTTGGAGCCAACAATGAAGTTATCATCGTTTACTACTTTTCTTACCTTTTCAACCATATCAAAAGCAAATCTTCTCCTGTTTTCCCATGGTCCGCCATATTTCCAATTACGGTCATTATAGGGTCTCAGTACCTGGGAACCAAAATATCCATGACAGAACTTCAGGTCTACGCCATCAGCACCCAGCTCGTATAATATTTTCGATGCTTCCACAAACAAGTCAATGGTATCTTCCACATAGTCTTCGCCAATTACCTCTCCTCCAAAAC
The DNA here is from genome assembly GCA_022396035.1 of Actinomycetes bacterium. Classification (NCBI taxonomy): domain Bacteria; kingdom Bacillati; phylum Actinomycetota; class Actinomycetes; species Actinomycetes bacterium. The sequence goes on from JAIOXO010000010.1 coordinate 53,470, forward strand.
CATGAAGGGGCTTAACACATACCCTCTTGGAGAATTTGCTTCCTGATACTTCACCGGAATGATTGAGCTGGACAATCAGTAAAGGTTTGGGATTTATTTCTTTCATATCTTTTATGAATTTTGCCCATTCCTTGATATTATCCTTGTTTCCCGGCTGCAGGCTTATCTGTGCATTCCTAGCTCTGCTGTCATACTGCATGGTTATAGACTCAAAAACTATAACCCCGGCATCACCCTCAAATAAGTTTTTGTAGCGTTCAATTGTTTTTTCTGAAAATCCTCCGTTTTCGCTCGCATCTGCGCACTCCATAGGCTGAATGACAAACCTGTTGCTGGCTGTCTTTTTACCTATTTTAATGGGTTGTGCCAGAGCGGTATCTTTGTTGCTCATAAGTTGCCTCCCTTTGCTCTGATTTTTAATAATGACATTTAGGTTTTTCTGGGTTTAAATAGATAATAAAATTCTAACATATACCCTTTCTAAGTAAATACCAGTCTAATTAAGTGAATATACTGGTAATAAACTAGTACTAATTCAGCTCATTAAGGTAGTTTTGTAGATTGGTTTTGCTATTTACCAGATCCAGCTTCTTTCTGATATTCATCCGGTGAAAGCATACAGTTTTTCTGGATACCTGAAGTATGCTGGCAATATCTTTTATTCTATTGCCCTCCCTTATAAGTTTGGCCACCTGAATCTCGGTGGGGGTTAGATTATATTTTTTGGAACTTATCTTCTTTAAGAAAGGAGAGGCAATACTGTCCAGCCTTTCTTCAAGCATAGTAACATACTTTATTTCTTCACTATCTTTTAGCCTTGATTTTAAATTGTGAATTATGGGTTTTAAGGAATTATTGATATTGTAAATTATATTACTGGAAATATCATTTTCCGTTTTCTTTGTCTGATTAATTAGTACCCTTAAAGCTGTTTCCTGGTCGGAAATAGTTTGTTTTTGAAAATTGAGTTTCTGCTTTAAATCATTTACTGCTTTTTTGTAGCTTGAAGTTTCAGTAGGATCTTTAATATATTCAATAATTGCCTCTACTTCATCTTTCTCATTATAAAGGGGAAAGGAATAAATTTCATGCCAGTTCTTTTCCTTATCCGGTTCGTCATAAGGCATAATACCCCTTATGGTCCTTTTTCCCTTTATAGCTTTCAAGGTGGGACACCCGATGCATGGAGACTCCCGGTTATGATATATTTTATAGCACTTTTCTCCTGTGAATGGAATTTTATGGGAAAACCAGTTTTCCAGGAGAAAATTTACTCCAATAATGTTTAAATCTACATCCAGTATGCTTATTCCATCTCTAATATTGTTAAAAATGAATTTAAAAAACTGTTCAAATTTTTCTTTGCTGTCAAAGTGGTTTTGCCTGCTTATGATTTCTTTTAAAAAGTCAGTATCTTTCATATTAAAACGTTAAGTATAATATCTCTGGCTATTTTTATTATATATAATATTTTTATATATATAAAATGGCCCTATAATATAGAGTTATTCAAACTGCTGCCAGTCACAAATAGCTAACCGCTTTAATCCTTGCCGGCCAAACTCTAACTTCTTATAACCATAATTACTTATCCAGGCTTATGGATTTATAATTCTTGGTTATATCAATTATCGCTGTTTCGGTAGGAACTCTTTCACCGCTGGAGCCGGAAGCGTAACCTACAGCATCTGTAGACTGTATTGAATATTTCGCAGTCTCCACATCTTTAAATGGCCCCCCATGGGTAATTACCATTATATCCTTATTAATCTTTTTTACCGCGTCACAAATTTTTTGGGTTTCTGCTGCTGCATCATCCAGAGTTATGGTCTTTTTAGCCCCGCTTAATCCTCCGGCGGTTAGCCCTATCATAGCCCCGATTATATCTGCACCAGCATTGGCCATCTTCTCTGCCTGTTCAGTATCAAAAGCCCAGGCTACCGAAAACACATCCTTGCTGTCAGCAATCTTAATAAGCTCTACTTCCCTAGAAAAACCAATCCCCGAACTTTCCAGCATATCAGCAAAATCCTTACCATAGATTCCTACAAACGGCTCATTGCTAACCCCGGAAAAGCCCATATTTATAACCTCGTCAACAAACTGATCCATTTCCCTTGTAGGATCATGAGCTCCAATGCCAGCAATACAGGGGGTCTGTTTAACTACCGGAAGTATCGGCCGGGAAAACTTTATCAACTCATCATTGGCATTGGAATAAGGCAACCATGCCATCAGTGATGAGGTTCCCATCATCCTATAGAAAGCTGTAGAATATATTCCTATTAAATCAGCTCCCCCAATTTCTGCACACTTTGCACTGAGGCCTATACCAGCGCCAAACATAAATATGGCTTTGTTGTTTTCAACCTGCTTTTTTAATAACTTACGGACCTCTAACCTAGAGTATTTTCCAGCCATCTTACCTCCAAGATTCAATTAATTTTTTACTGTTACTATATAATATCTTTTGCAAATCTTCTTCCTCTACAAAACCATCATACTGGTTATTTAGAGATTCTGCTGCTTTCTTTAATGCATCAATTGTGTCATTTTGGTCATATAAAGGGTAATCAGAACCGAAAAGAACCCGGTCAAAATTTCCCACCCATATCTTTACTTGGTACAAAAAATCTTCCATAGGCTTATAGCTTAACTCTTTGTACCTTCCCATATTACTGCTGACATCTACATATACATTTTTGTGTTTCCTCAGCATTACTGCAGTGTCATCAAACCATGGCTTTCCCGCATGTGAAAGCAATATTGGTAAATCCGGAAAGTCACATGCTACTTCATCCAGATATTCAGGCATTGAATAATAATTTTTAAAAGGGCTTATACCAATATAACCGGTATGGAATAAAATAGGCAATTTATAGGTTTCCATCAATTCATATACAGGATAGAGCTTCTTATCATTGGGATAAAATTCCTGAAAGGAAGGATGCAGTTTTAGTCCCCTAAAGCCAAAATCCTCTACGTATTCTTTTATTAGATCTAACGACTCTTTACCTCCGAGGGGGTCGGCCACGCATAGGCCAATCAGTCGGTTATTGCTTTTTTCTATCTCTTTTGCCAGGTAATTGTTTATTTTCTTGTACTTGTTATTGTCGGTTTCTGTTTCCAGGCTTATGCCTGCAACTATACTTATTTCAACTTTATCTTCATCCATCTTCCCCAATATACCTTCAGCAGTCAGGGCACTATAAGATTCATCCCAGATATTTCTTTTTTTAAGATACTGGACCATGGAAGGAGTAGTCTCTTCACTGGGCCATAGATGTGTGTGTGCATCTATTAACATTTTTCCCTCTCTTAATTTCTTTATGTTATCGCATATTTTTTACTAAAAACAAATACAGCCTTTATTTCAAAGCAAAATAATTTACAGCTATGCTGATACATTTATCTTAATCAACGTATCCGGTCTGCTATTGAAAAATCCACTAACCATTGCCACAACTTCAAAGCCTAGCTAATGAATACATAGACATCGGTTACCCGATTTAATGAGTTAATATATACAGACATAGGTTACTCCTATAGGTCGATCTTTGATAATTGAATATAAGTCTTTGGTAAAGGATAATCAAGCTTATCTACAAGGACAGAGTC
>JAIOXO010000011.1 GCA_022396035.1 Actinomycetes bacterium
GTATCCTTTTAGCTACAGGCTTTTGGGCAAGTTTTGATTCCACCTGGGAGACTATGGTCTTGCCTGTGGTTTTTAGTTTCTCAAATCTTTCTATGGTAATTGCTGATGCTGAATCAGCCATACTATTTACTGCATCTTTAACTTGTTTATGTCCATATTTTCCATATTCTGATATATTCTCAACTGAATTATTCAGCAAGAACTAATTAAACCTGATTTAAACAGGCATGATAAGTTATGTAAATCTCAGGATTTAATTTTCCTGGCCACCAGCGGATAGAAAAACAGCAGGACAACCGATAACAGCAGGAACCCTATCTCTGCCCTGATCAGGGCGGCAATGCCTATGATATCTGCAGCTTTGCCCAGGGGTATAAGGGTTAATCCGGCCAGTCCGGCGGATAAGCCCAGTATAAGAGAGGAAGCCAGTCCGATATTAGCCGGCCAAAGCTGTTGGGCAGTCCTTATGCATACCGGCTGTATGGGAATGAGAAACACCCCGGCCAGGACGAAAAGGATCATGCTGGGTAAGGTATCGGGTATGAATATAAAGTAGAGGCAGGGGATGGCCATGGCTATGCTTATCTGTATTATAAGCGGCCCTTTTTTAAACCGGTCATTAAGGTGGCCGGTTATAAACCCGCCGGCCCCTCCCAGGGCTCCAAACAGAAACAGCATTATGCCTATGGGAATAAGATTTAATCCTGCCCGCGTGTAGTACACCGGCATATAATTGAATAGGCTTACCCACAATATGTACAGGGAGTATACAGTAAATACCAGGCTGGCTAGAAGGAATATTTTTGCTGCCCCCAACCTCTGACGGGGCAGGTTGGGGTCTATAGTTACCGGTATATGCTTATCGGAGGGCAGTTTTCTGATTAATACCCATGCGGCAATCAGGCCGCCGGCCATGGCTATGGGGGTATACTGAATGCCTATCTTTTCCAGGATAAGTATTACCGTCAGGGAACCCAGGGCAAAACCGAAATTGCCCCCGAAATTTATAAGGGAGGTGCTAAAGGTTTTCTTATTGCCTCCATAGTAGCCGGCCATGGCTGCGCTGGGGGGATGAAAGCTGGCTATTCCCAGATTGCCTATAAATAAAAATATAAGTACCAGCAGGTAATGGGGCATCACTCCCAGCAGGCTTAAAAAGACCGAGGTTAAAATTATTCCCATAACCATAAATTTCTTCAGCCCGTACCGGTCTGAGAGCAGGCCGAAGGCCGGGGAGAACAGGCTGTTGGCTATAATGCTGGTGGCTCCCAGCAGACTTACCTGAAACAGGGAAAGGCCGAACTTGGAGACCAATAGCGGTATAAGCCCGATGTAGAAGCTCTGGTATATGTCCAGCATAAAGTGGCTGCCTGCAGAAAGGGCCAGTACCCGCTTATTAGCTTTCTGAACATTTTGCATGTGGTAAATGTTTAATGGTAATAATATAACATAGCATAACCGCCGGCCTTATAGCCAGAAAAATATGGGTATGCTTATTTTTAAAAAATGGCATATTATTATAAAATGAATAAAATAATTGTAAGAAGGAAACTATATGGGGGATAAAAGGCCCAGCTGGGATCAGTATTTTATAGCAATCACCAAACAGGTTGCCACCCGGTCTACCTGCCTGAGGAGAAAGGTGGGAGCAATTGTAGTAAAGGATAAAAGGATTCTTACTACCGGTTACAACGGCGCTCCCAAAGGAACCAGAAACTGCCTGGAAATAGGAACCTGCTTAAGGGAAGAGATGGGAGTGCCTTCGGGACAGAGGCATGAAATCTGCAGGGGCCTGCATGCCGAACAGAATGCCCTGCTGCAGGCAGCTTATCATGGCGTACAGATAAAGGGAGGAGTCATTTATTGTACTACCCAGCCCTGTGTAATGTGCGCCAAGATGATTATAAATACCGGCATCAGAACTGTTTACCATCTGGAGGATTACTCTGATCCATTATCTCTGGAGCTTATGGGGGAAGCGGGCATTGAGCTGATAAAGCTGAATTTCTAGCTTTTTTATAGAAGGGAATGCTGTGGGTAACACCCTGGTAAAAAGAACTTTAATCATTAGCGGCCTGGTGCTGGCAGCCGTCCTTATAGGGCTGTGGTTTTTTCAGCCGGGACCGCTTTTCTGGTCGGTACTGCTCAGCTCGGTTTTGGTGTTTGGCCTGTTTGTTGCCAATCTTTACCTATATTCCAAGCTTTACGGGGACGGGGGCAAGCTTAAATTCATGTTTGCTGCTTTCTGGATAAAACTACTGGTCCTGGCCGGTGTTTTTTTTATCTTTACCCGACTGGCTTTTCTGGATATTTATTCTTTATTTATATCTTTTATAATCCTGTTTACCATATTTTTGTTTCTGGAATTGTTTCTGTTATACAAAAATGCCATGTTCAAACCATAGGGTGTTCTCATGAATGAAAGAAGCTTGGAGGTACTGGAGCATTTTTATCAGAAGGTAATTATCCCCATTAAACTGGGGAGTCTGGACCTATCTGTAACCAATCTCACCCTGTCTATGTTTGCTGCCGCATTCGTTTTTCTGGGCATACTTATATTTTTGGCCTACAGGCCAAAGATAGTGCCCAGCAAAAAACAAACTATAGTGGAGTGGCTGATATCATTTATAAAGAGGTATATAGTATATAATATGATGGGCAGGGAGGAAGGTAAAAAATGGTGGCCTCTTATTACTGGATTATTTATTTTTATCCTGGCCAATAATTTGATAGGAATAATACCTGGTGCTTATACGCCTACCGCTAATCCCCTGGTACCTCTGGTGCTGGCGGTAATTATTTTCTTAACCGTGCAGGTTTCAGATTTGGTAAAAAATGGGATAAGAGGGTATGTAAGGACTTTTGCTCCCCGCTCGGTTCCTGCATGGATGTATGTGATTGTGTTTCCCATAGAGGTAGTAAGCGCAATTGCCAAACCTTTTTCTCTGTTCATACGTCTTGCCGCCAATATGATTGCAGGACATATTATAATTTATGTATTACTGGGATTAATAATTTATTTTAAGAATTATTTTATAGCAATTGCAGCAGTTCCTTTCAGTGTGATAATGACTATATTTGAAATATTTGTTGGAGCTATACAGGCCTATATATTTGCGGTTCTGGCATCAATGTATATAGGAGAAGCAGTAAGTAAAAAAGACTAACAAGGAGGATGTTAATGGATTCACAGGCGGCTGCAGTAATTGCAGCAGGATTTGCAATTGGAGTAGGGGCTATAGGACCAGCCCTGGCTATTGGTAACCTGGTGGGCAAAGCTCTGGAGGGTATTGCCCGGCAACCGGAAGCAGCGGGCCAGATCCAGACTGCAATGTTCATAGGAATCGCTTTTGCCGAAGCCATTGCCTTATATGCTCTGGTGGTAGCTTTCCTGCTTATATTTGTGGTGTAAATTTTGGAAAGGGTGTAAAAAGTTGGAACAATTAATAAAAATAATTAGCCCTATGAGCAGTACTATTTTTTGGCTGATTATAGTATTCATTATTATGGTGGTAGTTTTGTGGAAGCTGGTACTCAAGCCGGTAGATAAGGTTCTAGCCAGGCGGCAGGAAGAGATCAAAGAAAAAATAAGTTCCTCGGATAAGCAGAAGCAGGAAGCCCAAAAGATACTGGAGGATCAGAAAAAGGAGCTGGATAAAGCCAGGCTGCAGGCCAAAAAACTTATTGAAGACTCCAAACAGGAAGCCAGAAATATTAAAGAAGAGATAGAAAAAGATAGCAAGAAGAAAGCAGAAGAGATGATGGAGGATGCTATAAACAGAATAGAAAGAGAAAAAGAAAAATCATTGGAAGAGTTAAAGGATGAGGTTGCTGATATGGCTGTCAGCATTGCAGAGAAAATAATTACCAAAAATATATCAAAAAAAGAGCATCAAAAGTTAATAGAGGAAAGTTTAAAGGATATCAAAGGGGCTTAGATGGGTCACAAAGTTAAGACGGCAGAAATAAAGAAAATAGTAAATGCCTTGGCCAGTCTGGCTGCAAGTGAAAACCAATTGGATTTGTTAAAAAGAGAACTGGAATGGGTTAAAGAAGAGGTAGACTACAATCTTAAATTTAAGCAACTTTTAAGGGATGACCAGATAAAAAATTCGGAGAAAGTAAAAATTTTATTGGAGATACTGGAAGAAAAGGTTTCGTCTATTACCCAGGCTGCAGTAGCCTCTATGGCAATAATGGGATTAATGGAACAGCTGGATATTATAAATAAGCTATATGGGGAGAAGGTTTCCCAATTAAAAAAACAGCTGGATATTGAAGTAATAAGCGCAATAGAGCTGGATAAGGATACTATAGAGGATATTAAGAAAAGCCTGGATAAAAAAACCCAGAGAGAGGTAAAAATTAAGAATATTGTAGATAACAGTATTATTGGCGGACTGGTTATAAACATTGATGATCAGGTTATGGACCTGAGCATAAGCAGAAAGCTTATTGATCTGAAAAGTAATTTAAAAGAAATAAAGCTGGAGAGTGAAAAACTTGGCAATTAGTATGGAATCAAAAAAAATTGCAGACCTTATAAGCAAGCAGATAGAAAAATATGAGGCCAAACCCCAGATAGAGGAAGTGGGTGCTGTAACTGAGGCTGGAGACGGCATAGTAAAGATTGCTGGATTATCAAAAGCAGTTGCAGGAGAGATGCTTGAACTTCCCGGTGGTATTTATTGCCTGGCTCTAAACCTGGACCAGCATGAGATAGGGGGAGTAATTTTAGGGGAATCGGTTAAAATTCAGGAAGGCGATCTGGTTAAGAGAACAGGCAAAGTTTTACAGGTTCCGGTAGGTGAAGCTTTGGTGGGAAGGATTGTAGATCCACTGGGCATTCCCCTGGATAATAAGGGTGATATTGATACCCAGATATTTAGTCCGGTTGAATTTAAAGCCCCGGAAGTAGTGGAAAGGCAACCGGTAAGAGAGCCGCTTCAAACAGGGATAAAGGCCATAGACTCTATGGTACCTATTGGACGGGGACAGAGAGAGCTTATAATTTCTGACCGGAGGGTAGGCAAAACTGCGCTTTTAGTGGATACTATTTTAAACCAGAAAGGCAAAGATGTTTACTGCATATTTGTAATTATTGGTCAAAAAACTTCTCTGGTGGCCAGGATTGCAGAAAAGCTGGAGCAGGAAGGAGCCATGGACTATACTACCATAGTTGTAGCTACCGCCAAAGAGACGGCGGCATTGCAGTACCTGGCACCCTATTCAGGCTGTGCTATGGGAGAATATTTTATGTATAACCAGAAACATGCCGTGGTTATGTATGATGATCTTTCCAAGCATGCAGTTGCTTACCGGGAGATATCGCTTCTGCTCAGAAGACCGCCTGGCCGGGAGGCATATCCCGGTGATATTTTTTACCTTCATTCAAGATTATTGGAGCGTTCGGCCAAGCTTTCCGATGAAAAGGGTGCAGGCTCTTTAACTGCTATCCCGGTTATTGAGGTAAAGGGTGGAGATATATCCGGTTATATCCCCACCAACCTGATTTCTATTACTGATGGCCAGATTTATTTAGATACAGAGTTGTTTAATTCTGGTATAAGGCCGGCAATAAATGCAGGCATATCGGTTTCCAGAGTGGGGGGTGCAGCCCAGATACCGGCTATGAAAAAAGTAGCGCGGATGCTGAGGCTGGATATATCCCAATACCGGGAGATTGAAACCTTTGCCAAGTTTGGTACCGAGCTGGATACTGAAACCAAAAAACAAGTAACCAGGGGAGAGCGAATTGTGGAAGTACTCAAGCAGGGACAGTATCAGCCTATGGCAGTGGAAGATCAGGTAATTGCTATTTTTGCACTGACCTATGGATATTTGGATGATATAAAAGTCTCGGATATATGCAGGTTTGAAGAAGAGTTCTTAACTTATATGCATAACAACAAAAAAGATATAATTAAAAAAATAAGAGAAACCAAAGACATAAACCAGGAATTGGAGCAGGAGCTCAAACAGGCAGTGAAGGATTTTAAATCGGGTTTTTCTCAATAAAGGATATTAAGCTATGCCCAAAGAAAAAGATCTTAGAGATAGAATAGAAAGTGTAAAAGGTACCAGGAAAATTACCCGGGCTATGGGCATGATTGCTTCTTCCAAGATAAAGAAAGCTCAGCAGAGAATGCTGGAAGCAAGGCCTTTTATCAGTAAAGTGGAGGATTTTATCTGCAACCTGGGGTTAACTGGCCAGGTAATAAATGACCGTTTGGTAAAAACAAGGGAAAATGAAAAAAATATATTAATTTTGGGGGTAACTGCAGATAAAGGACTGTGCGGCGGTTATAATTCTAATATAATTGAACTTCTGGAAAAGAATATAAGGAAATTTGAAAAGCAGGATAAAAAAGTCAGGTTAGATATTATTGGAACCAGGGGTAAAAATTATTTCAGTTTCCGGGGTTTTAAGCTGGCAAAGGCTTATGAGCATCTTTCAGATTGGCCTAAATTTATGGACGCCAGGGAGATTTCAAGGGCTATGATATCCAGGTATTCAGTGGGAGAGGTGGACCGGGTGCTGGTTTGTTATACCAAGTATATCAGTCCAATGCAGCATGAACCCCGAACTATGCAGATACTGCCCATACCTATAGAACAGAAGCTTTCAGAAAGAGAGAGTCACGTAGAAGCTCCCGGGACTTTTATATGCCGGGTTGAAGATTTGCCTTCCGAATTTGGCTATGAACCTTCTTTAAAAGAAATAATTAAAGCTATAATCCCTGAATATATCTTTACGGTGGTATATGGAATTCTTCTGGAATCCACAGCCAGTGAGATAGGAGCAAGGATGACTGCTATGAGAAAAGCCAGTGATAATTCTGATGACCTTATAAAGCAACTTACCAGGGATTACCATAAAATAAGGCAGCATCAGATTACTAATGAAATAATAGAAATAATTTCAGGGGCAGAAATAAACACTTAGAAAGGAAGTATTGTTTTATGGCTGATAAGCAAGAAAAGGGCTTAATTGTAAGTATAAGGGGTCCGGTTATTGATGTAGAATTTTCCCCGGAAAGAATCCCTGAAATTTATACTGCCCTTAAGATATCCAAGCCGCTGCCAGAGGGTAGGGAAGAATCGATAGTGGCAGAAGTCCAGCAGTCAATAGGAGAAGGGAAGGTAAGGGCAGTAGCCATGTCTTCTACTGACGGACTTTATAGAGGGATGGAAGTAATAAATACCGGGCAGCCAATAATGGTGCCGGTAGGCAAGGAAGTCTTGGGGAGAATATTCAATGTCCTGGGCCAGACCAGGGATTTAAAGCAGAAGCAGGTGCAGACCAAGATCAAGCTGCCCATACACAGGGAAGCTCCGGGCATCGAAGATATTGACACCAGGACTGAACTTCTGGAGACAGGGGTTAAGGTTATTGATTTTTTGTGTCCTTTTGTGAAAGGAGGCAAAATTGGAATGTTTGGAGGCGCCGGAGTAGGAAAGACAGTAATAATAATGGAATTAATACATAATATAGCCATAAAACATGGCGGCCTTTCTGTCTTTGCCGGAGTTGGAGAGAGAACCAGGGAGGGCAATGATTTATGGCGGGAAATGAAAGAATCCGGGGTTCTGGACAAGACGACTCTGGTGTTTGGACAGATGAATGAACCCCCGGGGGCCAGGCTCAGGGTAGCTTTAACTGCATTAACCATTTCCGAGTATTTCAGGGAATATGAAGGGCGGGATATGCTGTTATTTATAGATAATATATTCAGGTTTGTACAGGCAGGGCAGGAGGTTTCTACTCTACTGGGCCGTATGCCTTCTGCGGTAGGTTACCAGCCAACCCTTGCCAGCGAGATGGGTGAGCTTCAAGAGAGAATTGCTTCCACCAAGAAGGGTTCAATAACTTCGGTGCAAGCCGTATATGTTCCTGCAGATGATTTGACTGATCCTGCTCCCGCCACCACTTTTGCCCATCTTGATTCAACAGTAGTGCTTTCCAGGCAGGTATCCGAAAGGGGCTTATATCCTGCGGTAGATCCTCTATCTTCTTCCTCCAGAATCCTGGAGGCTGACGTGGTGGGATTTGAACATTACCAGATGGTAAGAAAGGTTAAAGAAATCCTTCAAAAAAACAAGGAATTACAGGATATTATAGCGATATTGGGAATAGATGAATTATCTGAAGAGGATAAGCAACTGGTAAAAAGGGCCAGGAAGATAGAAAGGTTTCTCTCCCAGCCTTTCTCAGTTGCTGAAGAGTTTACCGGCAAACAGGGAAGGTATGTAAAAGTGGAAGATAGCGTAAAGGGTTTTAAGGCTATTGTGGAAGGCGAATGCGATGATTACCCTGATCAGGCTTTCTATATGGTTGGAGATATCGAGGAAGCCAAACAAAAAGGAGAAAAAATGTTAAAAGAGCAGAACCAGGAGGAAAATAAACAGTAATGGCTGAGGATAGGATAAATGTATCCATAGTTACCCCGGAAGAAGTTGTCTTCGAGGGTAAGGTTAATTATTTGGGGGTGCCTTCAGTTAAGGGCAGTATGGGAATCCTGGCCGGCCATATGCCTGTGGTATGCCAGTTGGATGTGGGTATTATAAAACTAAAATCAGAACTGGAAGAAAAATATGTTGCGGTGCAAAAAGGTTATATGGAGTTTTTTAATAATAATGCCAACATACTTACTGGAAGAGCAATTAAAACTACTTACCAGGATCGCCATAAGGCCATAGAGGAAGTAAGCAAGAGACATGACATAGTGCAAGAAATATCGGAAGAGACCAAGAAAGTAATACAGGCTATTGGTACACTGAAAAGGTTAAGAAAATGATTAGATTTCTGCCAGCAGGCTGTTAAGCTGCAGAAGGAAATCATAGGCGGCCTGCTTTTCCTGGTCAACGGTGGTTATATAGCCGGCACGGTCAGGCTGGCTATCGAATCTGAATATGATGCTGGCATCAGATGATACCCTTATCTTTATATTGATTATGTTCCCGGGATCCAGCAGATACTTGCCGGTCTGCCTTTCTATCTGGTAGGCAATGCCTTTGTTTAAGGGATAGCATTTAAGGAAGGCATCATTTTTTAGAAACTCCACATAAATTATTTTTAAATTGGTAAGGATATAGGCCTTGGTCTGTACAGAATCATCTGTTTTTCTGGATTGTTCATATACCGCTTTTATGTCTTCGGCCACGGCAATGAATTTTTCTACCATCTGGTTTATCTGCTGCTGGTTTTCTTTTAACTTAATTTGCATAGTTTATGCCCTTTTTATTTTTATTATAGCAGAGGCTGGTGAAAAATTAAGCCCGGCTTTAAAAAATTACAGGGAAAAGATGAGCCCGGCTATGGAAAAATAGATAAGCAAACCCAGTGCATCCACCACTGTGGTAAGCAGGGGGCTGCTTATAACTGCAGGGTCCAGTTTCAGTTTGGTTAGCAAAATCGGCAGCAGAGACCCCAAAAGGTTGGCTATCATTATAATGGCTACCACCGCCAGCCCCAGGGTTATCCCCAGCAGCAGCCCTTCTTTTAATATGATTACCCTTAGCAGGAATACCACCCCCATGGATACCCCTAAAAACAGCCCGGTCAGCAGTTCCTTTTTTACTACATAAAACCATTTTCTAATTGTAAGCTCTCCGGTAGAAAGCGCCCTTATAATCAGGGTGGAAGACTGGGTGGAGGTGTTTCCCCCGGTGCCGATAAGCACCGGTATAAAGAAACTGAGGGCAATAACCGCCTGCAGGGAGGTTTCAAAATGGGCTATTATGGTAGAAGAGATAAAGCCGGCTACCATAAGTATGGCCAGCCATCCTATCCTTTTAACGTACAGGGTAAAAGGGGAGGCAGAAGAATACTTAATGCCTACCGGGGCCACCGCTGCTACCCTGTGGAAGTCTTCGGTGGTTTCTTCTTCCAGGACATCCAGTATATCATCTACGGTCACTATACCCATAAGCACATTATCCTTATCGGTTACCGGCAGGGCGGTCAGGTCATAATCGGCCATGATTTTTACCGCCTCTTCCTGGTCCTGGTCAGCATGCAGGTATACCATTTTTTTGTCCATAATGGCTTCTACCTTCTGATCCGGGTCTGCCAGTATAAATTTTCTCAAAGGAAGGCTGTCCAGCAGGTGCCAGTGGGCATCTACTATGTATATGATATCAATGGTCTCTACATCCTTTCCCATGCTGCGGATGTGATCAAGAACGCGGCTTATGAGCCAGAAAGGCTTAACTGCTATATAGTCGGGAGTCATAAGCCGGCCTACACTGTCTTCAGAGTAGCCCAGCAGGGCCAGGGCTTCCTTCCTTTCCTGGGGAGGGAGAGCGTTTAGAATTTTCTGGGTTACCGGCCCGGGCAGGTCCCCGAATACCTCGGTACGGTCATCGGGAGGAAGATCCAGTATTACCTGCCTAGCCCTCTGGCTGCCCAGGTTTTTAAGCAGGGCTTCCTGGTCCTGGGGTTCCAGCTGGGCAAATACCCGGGCAGCTTCTTCCTTGGGAAGAAGCCGGAAAAGGACCAGGCCGGTCTCCTGGTCAAAATCATCCAGCAGCTGTACAAAATCTGAAGGGGGAATCTGCCTCAGCAGTTCTTTTATTTCCCTCCATTTTCTGGAATCTATGAGGCGGTTGAGTTCCTCTATCAGATTGTAATGTTCATAGGTTAACATGGGTCTCTTTTACTATTAAAATAAACAGGTTGAGTTTAATATATAATAAAAGCCTTATGCAGGCAATATAGTAAGATATATAATAAGATGAGTTGATGATTAAGTTTAGGATACTCAAGCTGCAGCGCGGACAGCAAAAGTGATAAGCATTTATTTTTTTTAGCTATCTTATTTGTTATAATATCCAGTACTTTGGATACATTAGGCAGATATTTATGGCAAAATATTTGATAAGTGGCGGAAAGAAACTAAGTGGAAGCATTAAAGTGGGTGGGGCCAAGAACTCGGCTTTAAAGCTGATGGCAGCAGCCCTTCTGGCTAACGGTAAGACTACCCTGACCAATGTTCCCGCAATTGAAGATGTAAACACCATGGCCCAGGTTTTGCGTACACTGGGGGCCGGGGTGGAGTTTGACCCTGCCTTAAAAACTATGACCATAAACCCGGATTCGGTAGACAGCTTTGAGGCCCCCTATGAGCTAGTCAGGAAGATGAGGGCTTCCATACTGGTGGCAGGACCCCTGCTGTCCCGGTTTGGCAAGGTAAAGGTGGCTATACCCGGAGGATGCAATATTGGGTCGCGCCAGATAGATTTGCACTTGAAGGGTTTTGAGTTCATGGGTACCGAAAATTACATGGAGCACGGTTATGTGCATGCCTGCATAAATAATGGCTCCGGGAGGCTGAAGGGAGCACTTATAGACCTGGATTTTCCTTCCCGGGGAGCAACCGAGAATATAATGATGGCTGCCTGCCTGGCGCGGGGCAAAACGGTAATAAACAATGCGGCCAGGGAGCCGGAGATTGCAGACCTGGCCAATTTTCTTAAATCCATGGGTGCAGATATTGAAGGGGCGGGGTTTGACTGTATTACCATAAGGGGTGTAGGCCAGCTTAACGGTACCAGCTATGAGGTTATGGCTGATAGTATTGAGGCCGGCACCTTTATAACTGCGGCTGCCCTGTGCGGCCGGGAAGTGGAAGTGGCAGGGGCAGCAGCTAAAAATTTGGAAATTTTTCTGCTTAAATTAAAGCAGGTGGGGGCAGATATAGAGGTTCTATCCCCGGACCGGATAAAGGTAAGGGCGGCAGAAAAATTAAAGCCGGTACATATAAGCACTCTGCCCTATCCTGGTTTTCCAACCGATCTGCAGCCCATTATTGCGGTGCTGTTGGTTACCGTTCCCGGGGTTTCCATAATAACTGAAAATGTATTTGAGAACCGGTTTATGTATGTGGATGAGCTGAACCGGATGGGAGCCAATATAAAGATTGACGGACATCATGCTATAATACGGGGCACGGAACAGCTTTCAGCGGCCCCGGTTACTGCCTGTGATTTGAGGGCTGGAGCGGCCATGGTACTGGCGGGGCTGGCTGCGGAAGGTATCACCGAGGTTATGGATATATACCATGTGGAGCGGGGTTATGAAACCCTGGATAAAAAACTGGCCAGTATAGGCGCAGATATAAAAAGAGTTGACTAGTATGGAAAAACAAAAGAATAAAAGATGGTTTTTCAGGATACCCAGATACGGACGGGTACTTATAATAGTGGCCGCTTCCCTTATAGTGCTGGCGGGTGCGGCTGCAGGAGTATTCTTTTATTACATAAATTCACTGAACGAGACCATTAATGCCAGCACCACTTCAGAGATAGAAAGTATACTTGCCCCCATAGAATCCCCCCAGGAGCCGGTAACTGTTCTTATACTGGGCAGGGACAGCAGGGACAGTGAAGAAGAGGCAGGCAGGGCGGATACTATAATGCTGCTTTATCTCAGTCCGGCCAAGGTAGAGGGCACTTTGATGTCCATACCCAGGGACACTCTGGTGGATATTCCGGGGTATGGCCAGGATAAGATTAATGCTGCTTATGCTTACGGGCAGGAAGAGCTGATGATAAGGACGGTGTCTGATTTTTTGGATGCTGATATTAACCATTTTGTAACTCTGGACTTTAATGGATTTGTGCAGTTGATAGATGCTTTGGGGGGAGTGGATGTGGTGGTGGAAAGGCCCATGGAAGATGAAAAGAGCGGAACCTTTCTTTCGGCAGGCAACCATCATTTGACCGGGGAGCAGGCTTTGGCCTATACCCGGGACCGTTCTACCGAGCTGGGGGATATAGGCAGGATCCAGAGGCAGCAGCAGATATTTAAGGCTCTGGTGGAACAGAAGCTTAATTTAAATTATGTGTCCGACATACCCTATTATTTTAATTTGCTGGTAAAAAACACCAGGACTGACCTGGATGTTATGACCATACTCAAATATTCCAAGGCGGCGCTTTCTTTTGAGCCGGATAAATTCCAGACGGCTATCGTCCCTTCGCATCCTGAGTGGATTGAGGACGGCACCATATCGGTGCAGATACCGGATATTGAAGAGTCCAGGGCCATGTGGGAGAGGATTACACAAGGGGAGCCTGCATCTAAATATAATGCCGCTTATGCCGAGGTAAATACCCTTCCTGATTCCATGTCGGCCAACCTTACTTACAAGTTCAAGGTTACGGTAAAGAATACGGGAGTGGTGCCCTGGGAGAGAAACGGAAAGCAGGAAGCCTTCTTTTTAGGCTATCACTGGATAGATTTTGATACCAAGCAGATGGTAGTGTTTGATGGGGATAGGACCTTTCTGCCCCGGGAATTGGTAGAGCCGGGTGAAGAGGTTACCTTCCAATTAAACATCAAAGCTCCATCGGATTCGGGCCGCTATATCCTGCAGGTGGATATGGTGCAGGAAAACGTAACCTGGTTTTCCTACCAGGGAGTTCCTCCCTATGAAAAGATGGTGGCAGTAGATGTTGATTATGCAGCCCTGTATGATGATTTTGGTACCACCCCCTTGTACATGAAACCGGGAGAGAGGTACCCGGTTACCATATGGGTAAAAAATACGGGATCCATAGTATGGGAAAACTCCCCCGATCTGGAAATAAACCTGGGTTACCACTGGCTGGACCGGGATACCAGGGAACCGGTAATCTGGGATAATGGCAGGAGGCTGCATATAAATGATCTGGAACCGGGCCAGGAGCTGGAGCAGGGCATAGTGGTGTTTGCCCCCGAGGAGCCGGGGAGATACCTGCTGCAGTATGACCTGGTGCATGAAAGAATTGCCTGGTTCTCGGCTGAAGGGGTGACTCCCCTGGAAATAAATGTGGATGTAGGCCAGACTGTGGACAAGTCTATTACCTCTGATACCCGCATATTTATAGCCAATGGCAATGGCATATCCGGGGTAGCTTCAAGGATGAGCTCTTATTTGAGGGTTTATGGATTTAAGATTTCCGATCTGGCCAATGCTGACAGTTTCAATTATGAAAAAACTGTTATATATTATACCAAGGAGAACAAAGATAAGGCCGACCAGCTGGCCCTGGTATTTGATAGCTACGAAAAGATCCAAATCCAACCGGAACGGTTTGAGCAGGATTACGGTCAGGACAGCAATGTAGCGGTAATAGTGGGCAAGGATTATTTGGATAATATAGAGTAGTTACATGAATTTTTCTAAAATTAAAAACATAGTCATACAGGTTGTATTTGATATACTCATATTTTTTTCAGCCTTTACCCTTTCCTTTTATTTAAGGGGGCAGATAAATTTAGGGGGCCTGGCTTCACTCCCACCCCAGTATTCTGCTTATGTGTGGGAATATACCCTGATAATCATAGGGGTCAAGCTGCTTATATTTGCCGTATTCGGCATGTATAGAAAAATATGGAAATATGCCAGCTTCAGGGAGTTTATCACTATTATGCAGTGTCTGGTTTTAAGCGCTGCTATTATGATTTTTGTCTTCTATATTTTTGAAACCCCCTATTTTCCCAAATCCATCCTTATCATTGATTTTTTGCTTACCATGATTATGGTGGCTACTTCCCGTTATTCAGCCAGGCTGTTTAATGAGCTTAAGTTTGGAAGCATTTATACCAGGAAAAAGAGGGCGTTGATTATCGGGGCCGGGGATGCAGGAGAGATGATTGCCAGAGAGATGATAAGGCAGAAGAATACCCAGTATCAGCCGGTAGGTTTTTTAGATGATGACAAGGCCAAGCTGGGGCAGCAGATTCATGGGATAAGGGTAGTGGCCAAGACCCAGGATATCAAGAGGATTATCAAGAAGCTTTCGGTGGATGAAGTAATTATTGCCATGCCTTCGGCTTCGGGCGAGGTTAGAAAAGAGATTGCTTTTAAGGCCAGGGAAGAAGGAGTGGTATGCAAGACCCTTCCCAGCCTGTACGAGATAATTGACGGCAAGGCCCATCTGTATCAGGTAAGGGATATACAGATTGAAGATATTTTGGGCAGGAAGCCGGTAAAGATTGATTATTCGGCTATTTTCTCCGAGTTTGAGGGAAAGTCCATTATGATTACCGGCGCTGGCGGATCCATAGGGTCGGAGATATGCAGGCAGGTTATAAGGTTTAAACCAGCCAAACTTATTATGGTGGACCATGCTGAAAACAACATGTTTATGATAGAGCAGGAACTTACCGATGAGCATAATTTTAACAGCGCTATCCCCATAGTAACTGATATCAGGGATAAAGAGAGCATCAGGGGGGTATTCAAAAAATACAAACCGGATTATGTATTTCATGCAGCCGCCTACAAGCATGTTCCCTTAATGCAGCTTAACCCGGAAGCGGCCCTGCAGAACAATTTTATAGGCACCAAGTCTCTGGCCAAGCTCTGTTCACAGTTCGGGGTAAAAAAGTTTGTGATGCTGTCTACAGATAAGGCGGTAAATCCCAACAGTGTTATGGGGTTGTCCAAGACACTGGCGGAAAAGTACCTGGTCTCCAAATCCAAGACGGGGAATACCGCTTTTATCATTGTAAGGTTCGGTAATGTGCTGGGCAGCCAGGGCAGCGTGGTTCCCATATTTAAAAGCCAGATAGAAAAGGGAGGGCCGGTTATGGTCACCCATCCCAATATGAACCGGTTCTTTATGACCATTTCCGAGGCTTCCCAGCTGGTTATACAGGCCTGCGTGATGGGTTCCGGGGGAGAGATTTATGTACTGGATATGGGAGACCCCATCAATATACTGGATCTGGCCAAGAATATGATCAGGCTGTACGGGCTTATACCGGAGAGGGATATAAAGATATCCTATTCAGGTATCCGCAGCGGGGAGAAGCTGGATGAGGAGCTTACCTGCAGGGATGAAGAGCTGGTTACCACTGATTTTCCTTCAATTTTTATGGCCCAGAAAAATGGTAAGGTTAACCGGGATGAAATGCTTAATATCCTTTTCAACATTGAAAAGGAGATTACCCTTTATGATTATGAAAACCTGTTTAAGGATTTAAAAAAGGTTCTGCCCAGTTTTGACCAAAACAAGATGTGGTACAGGCAGTAATGTTTTACAATTATATTAAGCGCTGGCTGGATATTATTTTTTCTGTTCTGCTTTTTATTATTTTTTTGCCCCTGTGGATTATCATACCCATAGCTATCGCCATTGATTCTCCGGGAAAAGTCATTTTTACCCAGAAAAGAGTGGGGCTGGGCAGCAGATATTTTACCATTTACAAGTTTCGGACCATGAAGGAAGGAACACCGGATATCCCTACCGACCGGATGAAAAACCAGCAGCTCTACAATACCAGGTTGGGAACTTTCCTCAGGAGAGTAAGCCTGGATGAGATTCCCCAGCTGGCCAATATACTCAAAGGTGATATGAGTTTTGTGGGGCCCCGGCCGGCATTGTATAACCAGCAGCAGCTTATTGGGTTAAGGAAGGAAAAGGGAGCCGACCGGGCGAGGCCGGGGGTTACCGGGCTGGCCCAGATTTCAGGAAGGGACAGCCTGGATATACCCAGAAAGGTTGAGTATGATGCTGCTTATGTGCAGGATATGTCTTTCTGGCTGGACTTAAAGATTGTCCTGGTAACGGTTAAGGCGGTTCTTACCGGCAAGGGAGCTAATTAGCTTCATAACGGGTAGACTTGGCAGCTCTTTTGTGGGCATACATCAGTTTATCAGCCCTTTTCACCACTTCATTTATATCTTCTTCATCTTCCCTGGTGGTGGCAATGCCAATAGCTATGCTTATAAGATTATCGGGGTGGGTATGGTTATGCTCCTGGATAGTTTCTTGCAGCCCTTCCCTTCTTTTTTCAGCAGTAGAAGCGCTGGTGTCGGGAAGTATGGCATTAAACTCATCCCCGCCCATCCTGGCCAAAATGTCGCTTTTCCTTATAAACTTGGCCAGTATGTCTGCTACCTGAATGATTAACTGGTCTCCTTTGGGGTGGCCGTACTGGTCATTCACTGCTTTGAGATTATTGATGTCTATAGACAATATGCTTACCGGTTTAAATCTGTCCAGCCCCTTGTTTATCCTATCTGCTTCCTGTTCAAAGTATGCACGGTTATAAACATTGGTAAGGCTGTCATGGAAGGAAAGATATTTTAACTGGTCTTCTATCTTTTTTCTCTGGGTTATATCCCTTACTATTCCTTGGCAGTATATGGGCTGGCCCTGCTCATAGATTACGGTAGAGCTTATCTCTGCATCTATTATGGTGCCGTCTTTTCTCTTAAGTTTGGTATTGAACACCTTGTTTCCATGATGAGGGCATGGGCGATCATGGGCTGATAGATAAAGTTGTTGGTCAGGATTTATGGCCATAAGTTCCTGCTTGCTGCCGTATCCCAGCATATTGACCAGAGCCAGGTTGATATCTACAAACTTTCCCTGAGGGGTGGTTATATAAATGCCGTCCAGGGATTGTTCAAACAAGGTACGGAATTTTTTTTCACTCTCCTTTATCCTTCTCTGGGCTCTTCTAAAAAAGGTGATGTCTCTGGCTACCAGTACAGTACCTAGGTTGCGTTTTCTGTCCTTATCAAATATAGGTGATTTTTCAAACATATAGAAGCAGGTTTTGCCTTCCTGTTTGGTTGAAGTTTCCAGCCTGGTGTTTTCATCACTGCCTGCAAACTGCTCTACTTCAGGGTATTCTTTTAAGGTTTTATGGAAAGAACCCCCAATTTCAGGTTCTCCCACTGACAGCATTTCCAGGAAGGTGGAATTTATGTCCGCTATCCTTCCCCGGTCATCCAGAAGCATTATACCCGCGCCCAAGTTATCTACTATGCTTTCCCAGGCGATAGGAGACAGTTCTAGCAGTTTATAATGGTACAGGGCAAAGAACAGAAGTATCCCGGATAAAGTAAACATAACCGGAGTTAATTCAATCCCTATTAAAAGCTGGGGGAAAAAGGCATAGATCAGGTTGGTAACAA
The DNA here is from genome assembly GCA_022396035.1 of Actinomycetes bacterium. Classification (NCBI taxonomy): domain Bacteria; kingdom Bacillati; phylum Actinomycetota; class Actinomycetes; species Actinomycetes bacterium. Next base: position 17,919 of record JAIOXO010000011.1, read on the forward strand.
AGGGTATGAATGCCAGAAGAATAAGTATCCTGGACTGGCTTCTGTAAATATGTCTGGACCTGAATAAACCGGTAAACAGAATTATGAAAGTAATAAGTATTAGAAGATAACTGTAAGCCGCATGAGTCCAGAACCAGGGGCCATGTTCATAAATTCCATAAATGCCTGCCAGGTTGTTCTGGCCAAGACTTATCTGTGGCCAGACCAGGCCGTGTATTCGGTTGGTAGCAGCCATTATTATGGTGGCTGCAGGCATTACAAACAGCAGAATTGTTCTGGTTCTAGTAACCCATTTATCCATGTTGATATAGCGGCAGGCAAACAACAGCAGCATAACCGGCATTGTTGTAGCTCCAATATAGGTGAGTACCGAGAAAAGCTCTTTATAGAAAACTGTTTTAGCTAAGGCTTCAAATATGGCAAAGAAAGACCATATGGTAGCTGTCAGTAATAGAAAAAACAGCTCTCTACTGGCTTTAAACTTCCGCCTTTTCCAGGTGTAATAGCTAAGAAGTCCATTAATCAGAGTTGCAGCTATTAAAGCTATGCTAAAGGCATTAAATTGCAATATTTCCCCTTTATTGCTTTTATGAGATTAAAACCGTAACCAATATTATAAGAAAAAATGAGGTTAGTTCAATACATTTACCGGTTTTTTATTTTTAGCCTATTATTTCATATCCCGGGGATGGGGTGCCTTTATTACAAAGAATTCTAAAGGCTGCTGCCCTTTATTCCTGATGTCCATCCTGGTTTTAAAGGGCACATTAACTATGGTTTTTGACTGATAGGAAGCAGGCGGCTGCTGGTCCAGGGCTATATTCATAGTTCCACTTATTATTATAAGGTAGACATTGGAATTGGATTTGTGGGCAGGCAGTATATCATCGGGATAAAGTATCATGTGGTTTATATTAACATTTTCATCATTTATTATCTTTTCAATAAGTTTCTGGTCGCTTCTATTGAACTTGTAGGTTTTCTCAATCATGGTTCTCCTATCTTTATTTATAATACTGGTAGTAATTAAATCAGCAGACAGGCCAAATTACAAACCACCGGTATTTAGCTTTGTGCTTGTAATAAGGATTTAACCCTTCTATGATAATAGAGATATATACAGCCTTTTTTAAGAGGATTAGTAAATGAAAAAAACAAGACTGGACCTTTTTTTAATCTTTCTCAAGATAGGGGCGTTTACCTTTGGCGGAGGGTTTGCCATGATCCCCCTGATTGAAAGGGAGGTTGTGGAGAAAAAATGCTGGATAGATTACGAGGATATGTGCGATATACTGGCTATAAGCCAGTCCTTTCCGGGAGCAGTAGCCATAAATTCAGCCACCATAGTAGGCTACCGGGTAGCCGGCTACTGGGGCTCTGTACTGGCTACGCTGGGAGTGGTGCTGCCCTCTTTTGCTATCATGACTCTGGTGGCTGCCTTCTTTACCTACTTCATTAATCTGGGAGCGGTGCAGGCAGCGCTTAAAGGTATAGGAGCCTGTGTGGTGGCCCTGCTTATAGTGGCAGCTATCAGGGTGGGTAAAAGTGCCATGAAGGGTATCATATCTGTGGTAATATCGGTGGCTGCCCTGGCCCTTATATTATGGCTGGATATACACCCCATTTATACCATCATCATGGGGCTGGCTTTAGGTCTGGCCGTATACGGTATTAATGTAATAAAAAGGAAGAAGAGATGATTTATTTAAGGCTGTTTGCTTCCTTTTTTAAAATCGGGCTGTTTAGCTTTGGCGGCGGCTATGGAATGATTCCCTTAATTGAAAGGGAGCTGGTAGCCAATGGCTGGTTTACCGCCCGGGAGTTTGTGCAGATTATATCAATATCGGAGATGACCCCCGGGCCTATAGCGGTAAATACCGCCACCCTGGCCGGTTTTAGTGCTGCCGGCATCGGGGGTGCGGTATCGGCTACGCTGGGAGTGGTACTTCCATCTTTTATATTGATTATATCTACCGCCCATATTATTTACCGGTATAGGTCACATCCGGTGGTAAAGAGGCTGTTGTGGGGGGTAAAGCCGGTAGTTCTGGCTTTGATAATAGTGGCGGTTGTTTTTGTGGCTGAGAATGTATGGTTTGCCGGGGCCTTAAGTTTTGGAAACATTGAGCCCGCCAGCATAATTATTACGGTGGTTAGTCTGGCCCTTTTGCTTCTGCTAAAGGTTAATCCCATCTATGTGCTTTTGGCTTCCGGGGCGGCAGGGGTGGCCCTTTATTATATGGGGATTTTTTAATCATGGCAGGAGATTTATTTTTTTCTGGACAAAATTATAATTTTTTATAAAATTAAGGTTACTGTGTATGTTCATATCTAATAATTTCTAATACTTTTTTATAGAGGAGAAGGTCTATGTCTAAGAGGATGAAAGTTTTTGCGGTTATTTTCTCAGTTATTATGATAATCTCATTGTCTATTCCCTCCATGGTGTTTGCTGATTCGGGAGTGGAAGCTTTTGTTACCAGGTTCTATAAGCAGTGCCTGGACCGGGGGCCTGATCCGGCAGGCCTGGCTAACTGGGTAGGCCATCTGCAGTCAGGTTATCTGGCCGGCGCCGATGTGGCCGAACGGTTCATATTTTCTGAAGAGTTCCAGGCTAAAAACACTTCCAATGAGCAGTTTTTGCAAGTTATGTATAGGGCCTTCTTTAACCGTCCCCCCGATCCTGAAGGTTATGCCGGATGGCTGGGCCAGCTTCAGCGGGGCCAGAGCAGGAGATTTGTACTGGCAGGTTTTGTAAATTCGGTAGAGTTTGAAGCTCTTTGTGCACAGTATGGCATAAGGCCTGGCTCTATTGGCGGCGGCGACAGGGATGACCGTGATAGCGGGGGCAGCAGTGGTGCTGCCGCAACCCCGGCTACCATAAGTGCTACCGGTAATATTACGGTGGTATGCATGGGGGATTCTTTAATTGTTAAGTCTGACTGGGTTCCCAGGTTAGCCCAGCTGCTGAGGCAGAATTATCCCGGAGCCAATTTCAATATAATTGCCAGTGCCCAGAATGGGGAAACTGCTGCCGGCGGCTATGGCCGTTTTGATTCTACGGTGGCTGTTCATAATCCGGATATCATAGTTATAGCTTACGGCACTAATGATGCCGGCAATGGACTGACTAATTATGATAGATATCTGAGCAAGTTGACGGATAAGGCCAAAGCTACCGGGGCTATTGTATTTTTGCAGAATTTTGGCCCCATTAAGGTCAATGAATTTCCCACCAAGTCCGATTATATGAGCTATGTTAGCAAGGTGCATGAGATTGCTTCCGAGAGGGGAGTAAGGCTTATAGATGTGCACGGGCCGCTGAATGCAAATATTTCTGCTAATCTTATAGATTGGTGCCATTATTCTTCTACCGGCTCTGCTGTGGTGGCCAATACTGTGTTCGGTAACCTGGCTTCGGTACTGGTAAAATAGGCATAAGTATAAAGCGCGGTATATCTAGATCTTTAAGGGTGGTTGTGGCTTTCCGGAAAGTAACGCTGTCTGTAATATAAATTTAGCGGTTTAGCAAAAGTGCCTGTTTACTGCTATAATTTATTAAAATAAAAATATTATAATTGTATGCATACAATAAAGATAAAAATAGTCTCCATAGTGGTAGTGGCGTTTCTTATTTTCTTCTCTTTGCCTTCCCTGGTTTTTGCCCAAGATAGCGGTGTGGAAGAATTTGTAACCCGCTTCTATAACCTGTGCCTGGACCGGCAGCCGGACCAGGCAGGTTTAGAAAACTGGGTAAGCTATCTGGAAAGCGGAAGACTGAGCGGGGCCGATGTGGCCCGGAGATTTATATTCTCTGAAGAGTTCCAGGCTAAAAACACTTCCAATAAGCAGTTTTTGCAAGTTATGTATAGGGCTTTCTTTAACCGTCCTCCCGATCCTGGAGGCTATGCCGGATGGCTGGGCCAGCTTCAGCGGGGCAGAAGCAGAAGTTTTGTGCTGGATGGGTTTGTTGGGTCGGTTGAATTTGCCCGGCTGTGTGAGAAATATGGCATCCAGCCCGGGACTGGAGGTTATGCTGCAGCAGGAGAGACAGAAGAGCCACAGTTAAATATATGGGGTTCTGATTCATTTAGCTTTACCCTGGGCCAGGTAGTGGAATTGCTGAAGGGCGGCCATCCCCAAGCTTATAACCAGCTGTCTTTAGTTTCAAGGATAGTAGAAAGAGACCTGTCGGGTTACTCTGCATCTGCCATGGCAGATATTGACCGTATGGTGATCTATATTGACCTGGGCTCTTTTGAAAGTTTTGGCCCGGACCGGCTGAGTATAATAACGGCTACTCTTTCCCATGAGTTAAACCATATGGCCAATAGGGATCTGGCTGATTCTATGAGTATTGCCGACTTTGAAAAGTTGGCCTTAAGCCAGGAACTGGAGACCTGTTATGGCATAGGTGCTCGTTCATGGTATATTGATTATATCAGGAGAGCTATAGATAGCATATATGATTCTTCCACCTGGTGGTGGAATGAAAACGATGTGGCTGCTTAGGCAGTTTTGGTTATCAGGGACCTTTCTTTTTAAATCCTTTCTGTAAGTTTAATCTATTTTACATTCTATTTTCCCCGGAAAAGGTAAATATTTAATTTAAAATATGTAGTGGTAGGGGTAAAATATACTTATAACAATGCTTATTAAATAAGAGAAGGGGATTGAAATGACATTGGTAAAGGTTACTGAACTTAAAGCATCTTCGGATAAGAGTTTTGAGGATGCTGTACAGCAGGGAATTGTACGTTCTACCAAAACCCTCAGGCATGTAAAATCTGCATGGGTAAAGGATTTTGAAGTAAGGGTAGATGAGCAGGGTCAGATTACCGAGTACAGGGTACTGCTTAAGGTTAGTTTTGTATTGGATGATTAATAAGCAGTGTGTCTTTATGCTGGGGAAATAGATCTTTTTGCTGGTTATGGTTTTTTATTCTGCTTTGTTTCCATGATTAATTAAATAGAAATTTTAGCCATTGATTTGTTTGAGTTTATAAAATTACAGAGAATAACTTGCTTAACCGAAAGTCTCCAAAATTATTTTTTTAAACCTATTTATATTCTGATATAATAATCATATAATAATGGTAGAAAAATATGATTGGAGGATATAAAATGATTATAAAATCATCCACAACACTACGTAATGACTATAACGCGATAGCAAAGCTTGCCCATGAAAGACAGGAGCCGGTATATATTACAAGAAATGGTGAAGGAGATGTTGTTGTAATGAGTATAGAAGCATTTGAGCGCAGAGAAGCAATGCTTGATTTGCGTGAAAAACTCTTGTTTGCAGAACAGCAGCGTCTTTCTGGAGAGGCTACAATTCCGCTTGATAAAGCCCATAAGCTTTTAAGGGATAAAATCAATGAAAAAGTATAATGTAGAATTACTTCCAGCTGCATATGGAGACCTGGATGAGATATTTGATTATATTATGCCAGATAGTCTGCAGGCAGCAAATGATACTCTTGATAATATTATGAATTCTCTACGTAGACTTGAAGATTTCCCACAATCCGGAGTACCTCTTATTGACCGATCAATGAAAAAGTTCAATTTTAAAATGATTATTATTAATCCTTATATAGTATTCTACCGTTTTATTGATGGCAAGGTCATAATTTATCGCATTTTACATTGTGCAAGGAATTATCCTCATCTGCTAAAAGAAGATATGAAGAAAATGTGATTATAGCAAATTATAAGATTTAATTTCATACTGCTAATCATTTAATCTCCTTCGGTGAAATTGTCTATCAGTGGCTTTCTCTACATCTCTGATAGAAAAAATCCCATAATCTTTTAATTTATGTCTTAGATCTGGATATTTCATTTCACATTAATGTTATTTTTAGCACTCTTGAGAAATATTTTAATCATTCTTTACCAAAATCGCAAAATAGCATGAGGTTTTACCGGTGGGGTCTAAAAGTTGTCTGTCGATGTTCAAAGATTAAATTTATTTCCTGTATTTGTGAATCAGGTATATTTTCTCAAAAAATCATTCTGAGTTAAGTTCTGCCACCACCATATAAAATGAATAAATTTTTCCTAGACTATTCGGCACTGAACAAATAGATATATCCGGCATCTTCCCTGTAGCTATCCACTAGGCTTAACTTGGATGATTGGGGCAGGTCCTGTTCGGAGAGTATTACAACATGGTTATAGCCGTCCCTGCTGACGGTATCTATTTCTTCCAGTACCTGGCTGTTGCTCTTTTCCGATATGTCTATAAACCTGATATCCCGGGGATAGAGGTTGTAGGCCATTTCAGACATTATGTATACCGGCTGGCCCTTAACCAGCACTGATAGATTCTGTTCCTGGGGAAGGCTCCGGCCTACCCAGGCTATAAATTTCTCAAAATCATAGAACCCCTGATAGGTAGAGGATAGGTCTTTTTGCTGGATATTGCTCTTATATGAAAGCCAGTAACTTTTAGCTGTATATATCTGGGCGGTTAAAAAATTAAGGGCAAATAGAACCAGGATAGTCAGAGATACTACAACCACCGGGTTAAACCGGGGGCTGGGCCTAAAAGCAGCATAGTATATGATAGATAGCAGAGCTCCCAGGCCCAGTATAAGGTAGGAAGGGATCAGGAACCGGTTAATATGATCCAGGGAGAATGTCTGCTTAAAATAGCTGTTAAGGTAACTGTCAAGCGCAGGCAGTCTTCTCTGGTTTAGTTTTAGGCTTTCTACTTCAAATTCTATTCCCTGTACCTGGGGTAAGCTCAAGTCTACCTGAATTATTTTACCTGCAGATCTCCAGTATGGATTCTCACCAACAGGAATGTAATAGGTATGGGTTAGGTTGTCTATGTAGATATCAAATTTTTCTACTGCCAGGGGGCTGTCCTGTTCCCAGGACAGTACCGCAGTCCCCCGGGGAAACTGGGTGTTTTGACTGTTAATGGATTTCAGTTTAGCCGCAATGAACTGCCTGGGGTTGGTATCTATGGGCTTAGCAAGGTCTATAACTGTATTATTGGAGTTTCCCAGGGTCCCGTAAAAGGTAGGGAATATAAATGGCAGCAGCAGAACTGCCAGCAGTACTGCTGCTGATATGTATATGTTTTTTTTGGTTGTCCTCATATAAATTACTGGAGCTTTAGCCTATTTACCAGTTTTTCTATTCCCTGTTCAAAGCTTAATGGCGAAAAGCCAAAATCCTGTTGTGCCTGGCTGTAGGAGTAAGTTTTATCATATTTTAACCTCTGTATCTGGTCCGGGGTAAGATGGGGATTCTTGCTCATCTTGGAATATATGGATACTATAAAGCTGGCCAGCCCCATAGGCACTTTCCTTATTTTGAAATCCAGGCCCATCTTCTCTTTTACTATATCCAGCATCTGGGAATATTTTATGGGTTCTTTTCCTGCCAGTTCATAGGTCTTGTTATAGGTTTTTTCATTGGCTATTACCTCCGCTATGGCAGTGGCTACATCTTCTATGTATACCGGCTGTATAAGGTTATCTCCTTTGCCAAACAGGTAGAAATAACCTTTATCTTTTATGTACTTAATCATTTTGGAAAAATTGGTATCATTTTCTGAACCATAAATCATGGATGCCCTTAAGATGGTGTAATCCAGACCGCTTTTTTCTATCATTTTCTCTGAGGCAATCTTATCCTGCTTTATTTTAGTTTCCTGTGGTACCAGAACGGTAGTAGAGCCTAAAAATACAATCCTTTTTACTCCTGCTCTGGCTGCGGAACTCAGGGTATTTTTAACATAGTAACTGTTTTTTAGATCGGTGAGGTACACTATGGCTTCTGCTTTCTTTGCACAAGAGAATATGGTGTCTGCGCTGTTCAGGTTTCCCCGGGCCAGGGTGATTTCTTTTTTAAGGGCGCTGGCTGTCTGTTGCAGTGAAGATATGTCTGTGCCTGACTTGACAAAGCACTTTACCTCATAATCTTTTTCCAGCAGTTTTTTTAAAACTGTTGGCCCTATAAAACTGGTTGCTCCTATAAGTACAATCATGTGACCAAACTCCTGGTAAAATTTATTTATGTAATTAATATTAATACTATAAAAATAAAGGTCAATTTTTTTGTTATATAATCTCTTGGTTTATTATATTATAAACAGAAACAACTAATTTTTTATGGATTTGCTGCTGTATATAAAATATTTTATGTCTATTGCCTCTCTGGTACTGATAGGTTATGTGCCGGTCTATTTTTTCCTGCTTAGAAAGAAGATTCTGGACCTGGAGTACAAAAATCTTTCCGGAAAGTTCTTTATAGCGTTCCTGTGTTTCTATATAGGAAGTTTTTTGGTAACCATATTTATGATAGCCCTGTCACTTTTTGGCCTGGAGTTAAGGTTTGAATATATGCTGATGTTTACCATATTCTTTTCCTGTCTCTCGTTTTACCTGTATTTTAGCAAGAGGTTTAATTATAGGGAGAAGCTGAGGCTGAAGAGGATGATAAAGGGATCGGTTACCCTGGAGGATAACCTGAAGATTAAAAAGGGGAAGGTGGTAACAGGGTCCAGAAGGTCCAGGTTTTCTCTCAGTTTGGGCCGGCTCAGTCTGGGTACAGTATTGTTTATGATCCTGGCCCTGCTTACTCTGGGCAGTTTTATCATAGTGGTATTCTTTACTTTCCTGTTTCCCATCCGGTTCTGGGATGCTATAGCCTGCTGGTCGCTGAAGGCCAAGGCTTTTTTTATAGATAGTGATATCTTTACTTATTATACCCAGCATGGCTATGATTTTTCCCATAACAGCTATCCCCTTTATCTGTCTTTGCTGCAGTGCTGGATCTATACCTGGATAGGCAGGGTGGATGAGAATCTGGTAAAGATTATATTTCCCCTGTTTTATCTTTCGGGTCTGTTTGTGCTGTATCACTTCTTTAGAAAGAAGCTTAACCAGCTGCTATCCATGCTGCTGGTATTTGTTTTTTCGGTGCTTCCGGTTATTGCTGACCATGGTTACATAGAGTATACCAATCTGCTGTTTTCGGTAGTGCTGGTGCTGGCGGTTTATTTTCTATACCTGTACCGGGTTAAGAAAAAGATAGGCAGTTACCTGCTTCTTTCAGCTGTATTCTTTGCGCTGCTGGCCAATATCAGGAGCGAGGGCGCTTTGTTTATGGCGGTTTTTTTATTGGTAAGTGTAATTTTTACCTTTATAGATGTTATTAGGCTAAAGCATAAAGGCCGTGCTGTCCTAAATTTCTTGTATGCGGTTTTATTGTCAGCGGCGCTGGTTGCGCCTTTCTGGTTACTTAAGTACGGGCTGGGGCTGCCGGTGCTTTCTATTGAATGGCAGCAGGCTATTGGAGGAAGCAGTACCTTAAACTTGGCAGAGGCAGCCAGGGTGATGACCGGTCAAGTGCTGTTTTCAGCCTATGACTCTACCCGGGCTTTTCTGGGTTCGGGTTACGGGCCGGCCTGGGCGGTGCTATTGGTGCTGTTCTGGGTAAATGTAAAGAGGCTGTTTGTCAGGGCCAACTGGGTACCTTTTATATTTTTATTCTTAGGGTTGATTACTGTATTTTTTTCCATTGCCCTTATACCTGATTTTGCCGGTTCGGTGGAGAGATATCTTCTTCACATATTCCCTCTTGCCTATCTCTGGATTTTATCCAATTTACCTAATTCAAAAAGGTTGGGATAAAGGATTTATTTGTGGTAATATGTGTATTTATTTTATAAGACATATTAATTGTATAAGTGCTAGTTTACCTTTTAATAGCTATATTGATTATTGCGGCAGCGGTGGCCTTATACCTGTATGCCTTTAGGTTTGAAACCACCAATTTCAAGCTGAGCCAGGTGGATATTTTCTTAAGGCAGATAGGCAAAAAAAGCAGGGACAGGAAAGGCAAGCCTTACCTGTCCATACTCCATTTATCTGATTTTCATCTCAGAAAGAATCTTAAAGGCAGGAGGATGTTTGAGTTTGTGCAAAGCCTGACCAGCCTGGAAGTGGATCTTTTGTTTATAACCGGAGACCTGGTGGAGCAGGATAAAAATATTTCCCACCTTATAGAAATGCTGAAACCATTGAAAGCAAGGTACGGTAAATTTGCGGTTCTGGGGGTGCATGATTATTATGATAAGAAGGTTTCAGAGTTCCTAAAGAACATGTTTAAGCGAAAGAGAACCTACCATCGCAGGAATGACATTGAGAGGTTGATAAAGGAACTGGATGGCATTGGGATTAAGGTGCTGCAAAACCAGGTAGCGGAGATTGACAGCCCGGATGAAGACATCCGGGGAATCAGGGTAGCGGGTATTGATGACCCCATTATTTTACGAAAAGATTTGGAGGCTGCTTTTGGACAGTCTAATAATATTCCTGTTGCCAAGGTTGAGAAGGATAGATACTACCAGGAAAAGTACCCGGAGGTATTTAAGTTAAGCGATAAGAAATTCCACCTTTTGGAAGAAAAAGCCAAGCTGCTGCTGTGTTTGGTGCATACTCCGGACAGTGAGACCCTGGTGGATCTGGCAGAGCAGGGTGCAGATATTGTGTTTAGCGGCCATACCCATGGGGGACAGGTAAGGCTGCCTGGGGTGGGAGCATTACTTACCGGCTGCAAGCTCAGCCATAAGTTTGCTTCCGGGCTGTTTTATTTTAAGGAATTTGTGCTTTATGTATCCAGGGGTCTTAGCGAGGGCAGGTATTCACAGTTCAGATTTTTTTGCCCGCCTGAGGCCAGTATCATAAGATTGTACAAGAAGTAGAAAGGAATTTAAGTGAGGTTTGCATTTAGGTTTTTAGTATTGGTTTTAATTATTTTATTGGTGTTTGGTCTTGGATGCAGCAGGGAAGTTTCGGAGACAGTAACTGAAGAGGTGGAGGCCGTAGGGGAGACGGAGGCAGAAATTGAGGAAGCCGAAGAAGAGTTGGCTGAGGCAGAAGAGGTAGCTGAATCTGATCCTGTACCCCAGGAAATACAGGATTTAATTGATGAAGCAGATGACCTTTATGCCCAGGGTTTGTATAGCGAGGCCAATAAGGCTTACCGTAATGCGGTGCTGGCAGTCGAAGATGAGGATATGGAGGGAAAGGAAGAGCTGTTAGCTGATCTGGAGGCCAAATTTGAAGAAACCCGGCAGATTGTGGATACTGCCAGGACCCATCATGGCAATGCTATGAAACTGCAGTATGAGAAGAGGTTTGAGGAAGCGATAGAGGAACTGGAAATGGCTTTAGAGATCTACCCCAAGTACCAACCGGCTATTGATGCTCTGGATACCCTTAAATCACTGGCTGGTTTACAGTAATTTGTAACTCAGGTTATATGGTTATATTATTGTAATATGGCTAAATTTAAAACTGGCTGCCCTGGCCAGAATACAGGGTATTTAAAAGATTTTAATACTTCTATAGTTAGCTGTCCTCAGTGTGGGCACCAGATTGAGTTTTTTGCTGATGAGAGAAAGGTTAGCTGCCCCCAGTGCCATGCCCGGGTGTACAGGATGGACGAGCAGGTAGCTGATTATGTGGATGGCAAGCTGGTGTTCAAAGATCCTGAGAAAAGCTGCCTGGACTGGTGTGGGGCTTGTCTGGACAGCAGGGATTACAAGGAGATAGAGCAGCATAAGCACAGGCTGGAAGAGAAGAAGAAGGATTTTTCTTCTCTTATAGAGTCAGTGGATAAACAGGACCGGGAAGCTATAGAATTTTTTCTGGAGGCTTTTGCCAAATCTGCCAATAGCGGCAAGCTTATAGATGACCGGCTGTTTTCTATTTTACAGAAGAAGAATCCGGATCTTTTTGTAAGGGTCAGAAATTATTACCTTAATTTCCTAAGGTAGTTGTCATATTTGGTTTCAGTAGCTAATATCTTTATATGACAGCAAAAAAAAGACCAAAGAGAAGGGGCTGCTTTTCCTCGGTAGCAAGGTTTACTTTTTTTATGGTGGTTTTCTTTGCTATTGGTTTCTTTATTTTCTACGCTATTGATAATCCAGATTTACTTTCCAATTTTAAGTCCAAATTTTCCGGAAGTGGTGAGCAGGAGATTGGGGCTGCCGAGACTATGGCTGTAGAGGTTGAAGAGGTCCAGGAACAGCCACAGGTGCAGCAGGCAGAGACCCAAGAACCGGTGGAGGAGGAAGTGAGTCTCTGGGACAAAATTGGCAATTTTTTTAACCGGGGTAGCTATGGGGATGAAGGGCAGGAAGAGCTTTCTGCCAGGTTGACCATTAACTTCTATTTTGCCTCCCTGGGCCAGGAGATGCTGCTGGAGCCGGAGGAGAGAACCATTGTGGCCGGAACCAGGGAGTCGGCGTTAATTAATGCTACCAAGGAGCTTTTAAAAGGGCCCAGCAAGTCATATCTATTTCCGGTTATACCCGGAGGGACCAATCTTATTGATACCGAGGTGAATGAAAATCTGGCCAAGGTTAATCTTTCCCAGGAGTTTTTGGATAACAGCTTGGATAACCGGATGCTGGATGAGATGGTGATTTATTCTATAGTTAATACCTTGACCGAGATACCGGGAATTGAAGGCGTTATTTTTAATATTGAGGGCACCAGGATCAAGGTGTACGGCAATGTTGATTTAAGTTTGCCGGCTATAAGGAAAGAGGAGCTTATAGCGGTGGAGGAGTAGGTGTTTGGGGAGTAAATATTTCTTTTTATAGCTAGGAAAGCCTGGGACATACATTAGGAGTTTTAATATATAGGTTTAGACTTATTAAAGGCTATTAAATTGGCAAGGCTTAAATTAGAAAGAAAATACCTATTTGCTTATATTCTGTTATTTTTAGGCATTGCTATTATATTGCGGGAATATATAGGAGGCAGGTCCCTGTGGGTAGATGAAGCTATGCTGGCTTTGAATATGGACCGGTCTTTTATGGACCTGGCCAGGCCATTAGATTATAATCAGACCGCACCCTTATTATTCTTGTTTCTCTCTAAATTTTTTACTTTATTATTTGGAATATCTGATTACTCTTTGAGAATAACCCCGTTACTTTTTGGGTTGGGCTCCCTTTATTTGTTTTTTCTTATCTCCAAGAGATTATTTAAACCCTTGCCAGCGGCCATATCCATGCTTCTTTTTATTACTTCATACCGTCTAATTTATTATGCTAATGAATTTAAACATTATTCTGCCGATGTATTTTTTTCATTATTATTCTTGTATTTCTTTCTGCTGATAAAAGAGAATGGCTTTGACCTAAGAAATTGGATAGTAATAACTATAGTAGGGCTGGTCGCCATATGGTTTTCTTTTAGCGCCATTATTATAGTTATGCTGTTTGCCGCAGTTTCACTGACATGGCTTATTAAACAAAGAGAAAAAAGAGGATTAATCTTTTTTGCGGCGAGTACAGTCCTATGGGGATTAAATATTCTGGCTGAATATGTTTTGGTTTACCTGGGTAATCCTAATTTTTCTTTTGAGCCTCTACATGATTACTGGAGGGGAGGATTCATGCCCTTTCCTCCTACTAATATACAGGATCTGTTTTGGTTGCCTAAAACCATTAAGGATTTTTTCATTTATATTACCAATACAGATACCATACTAACTGGCAGGTTTCCGGTAATTATTGATATCTACGCTTATGTGTTTATAGCTTTTTTTCTCTTGGGTACTATATTTCTGATCAAACACAAAAAAATTCATGTGAGTGTATATGGGTGGGGAGTAATTCTGTTGGCCTTAATTGCTTCGGCTGCAGGGGTTATTCCTTTTGGAGACCGTCTTGTACTATACCTGGTTCCTCTGGTACTGTTGGTATGCGCATATGGAATATATTTAACTTATGGGTGGGTAAAAAAAGCCCGTAAAAGTCTGGCTATAATTTTTTTAGTTGTATTATTTTTCCTGCCCTCCATACCCAAGGCGTATCATCTGGTGGAGCCTACTTACAAAGTGGAGTTAAAATCAGTTATTAATTATTATTTAGAGAACAGAAAAGAAGAAGACAAGATATATGTATATATTGACCAGGATACTTATTATCCGCCCCAGTTTTACTTCTATACCGGAGAAAATTTTGATTTTACCAATATGGAAGGTAGCAAGAAAAAGGATCTCCAACAACTGAAGGGAGAGATTTTAGGCCATGAGAGGGTGTGGACCATAGGCCCGCTTCAGGGGCTGGAGGATTACGGACAAAAATTAGATAGCTACAGTATTCAGACACTGGCCTCCAGATGGTCTTTTGATTTTTTACGGGAAGATATAGTTTATTTAAACCAGCCTAATGCTGAAATAAAGTTTTATGATTTCAGGCAGTATGAATTGGAGGATCTAATTGCACATATTTACAAGCATGGAGGTGATATACCCAATCCGGAACAGCAGCAGCTGTGGGTAAGAAGGATTTTAACTGACCCCAATGAAATGTATGATCTAGTTCTGGAGGCTTTAGTGGAGGGTAATTCTGGTGCAACCGATAAGGAATTTGTTAGAGCTATTTATATGGGCCTTCTGCAGCGGGAGCCTGATGTCGGCGGTCTTGAATATTGGTTATCGGAGCTGGAAGCTAAAGTGGGTAGGGATAAGGTAGCTGCAAGAATTATGGATTCGGCAGAATTTAAAGCAGTGATGCAAAGGCATGGGTTACTTTTCGATTAAAGCTATGGATATATTTTTACCTATTTTGTATTATAAGAATATTTCATAAAAGGATTAAAAAAAGGAAGTAAGCATTGAAACTTTCAGTTATCATACCGGTTTATAACGAAGATAGAACCCTGGAGCAAATAATTAATAAAGTAAAACAGGTTAACCTGGATGGAATAGAGAAAGAAATCCTGGTAATTGATGACGGCTCATCAGATGCCACTGTAAAAATATTGAAAGATAAGATTGAGCCTATAGTGGACAAAGTAATCTACAATCCCAGGAATATGGGCAAAGGCGCTGCTATCAGGGCCGGATTTAAAAATGCTACTGGAGATATAGTCATAATACAGGACGCTGATCTGGAATATGAGCCCAATGAATATCCCAGGCTGCTTCAGCCAATTTTGGATAATAAGGCGGATGTAGTGTACGGCTCAAGATTCTTGGGAGGAAGACCTCACCGGGTTCATATGTACTGGCATCAAGTGGGCAATAACTTACTGACTAGTTTATCCAATATGTTTACCAATCTTAATTTGACCGATATGGAGACCTGCTATAAGGTATTTAGAAAGGAAGTTGTAGATTCCATAGAGATAACTGAGAACAGATTTGGACTGGAGCCGGAGATAACTGCCAAGGTAGCCAGAGGGAAATGGAGAATATATGAGGTGGGTATATCTTACTATGGCCGAAGTTATGAAGAGGGAAAAAAAATTAACTGGAAAGATGGATTCAGAGCAATTTATGTTATTATAAAATATGGTATTTTTAAGAGAAGATAGACCAACTTTGACTTAATGTCATCCTGGATGAAAGGAAATAACCACCTTGAAGATAGTAATTACCGGAGGAGCAGGTTTTATTGGCTCCAATACTGTGGATAAGTTAATAGGTTTAGGCCATAAGGTAGTGATTATTGACAACCTTGTAACCGGTAGGAAAGAGAATATTAACCACGATGCTGTTTTTTATCATACTGACATCCGTGATGACTCCATAAAAGATATATTTCTTAAGGAGAAGCCGGAAGTGGTCATACATGATGCTGCCCAGATAAGCGTAAGGATATCGGTAGAGGATCCCAGACAGGATGCTGATATTAATATCTGCGGCAGCTTAAATATTATTGAAGCTGCCAGGGCAAGCCAAGCAAAAAAAATAATATTTGCTTCCAGTGGAGGAACGGTATATGGGGAACAGGAGTATTTCCCCGCTGATGAAAAACATTCTTTAAATCCGGTGTCGCCCTATGGTGTGGCCAAGTTAGCGGTTGAGAAATACCTTTATTACTATTGGAAGAATTTTGGATTAGAATATATTGCCTTAAGGTATGGCAACATATATGGCCCCCGCCAGGATCCTCTTGGAGAAGCAGGGGTAGTAGCCATATTTTCTAAACAAATCCTGGATGGAAGAGATCCGATTGTAAATGGAGACGGTAAACAAACCAGGGATTATGTCTATGTGGGGGATGTGGTAGAGGCAAATATTAAAGCCCTGGATAATGATTTTGTGGGAGGGCTAAATATTGGTACCGGTATTGAGAGTGATGTATTAAGCCTTTTTAAGATTTTAAAGCAAATATCTGGTACTGATGTAGAGAAAGTTCACGGCCCAGCTAAAAAAGGTGAACAGAGAAGGAGTGTTTTAAGTTATAATAAGGCTAGACAGGTTTTAGGCTGGGAGCCCACGGTAAGTTTGAAACAGGGATTGGAAAAAACTTATAATTGGTTTAAACAAAGAAAGCCATAAATTTACTTTATATATTTTGTAATGTAAAATCGTTGCTATGAACAAAGGTAAGAAAGTTTTAAACATTGTACCCACCCCCTTTTTTGCTGAGAGGGGATGCCACATGCGTATCCTGGGAGAAATGAAGGCCCTGACTAATTATGGTTATACCAATATTATAGTTACCTATCATAATGGCAGGGATGTGGCTGACTTGGACATAAGAAGGATTATTAATATTCCCTGGTACAAAAAACTGGAAGCAGGACCATCCTGGCATAAATTTTACATTGATTTACTGTTATTTTTTAAGGCTTTAGGGGTGTATATAAAAGAAAAACCGGATATCATTTACGGGCATCTTCATGAAG
This sequence comes from Actinomycetes bacterium, assembly GCA_022396035.1. Lineage (NCBI taxonomy): Bacteria > Bacillati > Actinomycetota > Actinomycetes > Actinomycetes bacterium. The sequence continues at coordinate 34,607 of JAIOXO010000011.1, forward strand.
GTGCGTTTGTGGGTGGCCTTATTAAATACCTGTTTACCTTTGGCAAAATACCTTTAGTATTTGATGTGCAGGGCAGCCTGACTGCAGAGCTGGATACATTTAATTGGTTTACAGGTATAAAGAAGCCACTTAGGTGGTTTTTTTATACTTTTGAAAAGTTTATATGCAGAATGCCTGATTTTTTTATTTGTAGCTCAGTGTCTAATGGGGATATAGTAAAAGAGAGGTTCGGGGTGCCTGAGGACAGGGTAAAAGTGGTAATAGATGGGGTGCATACCGACTTCTTTGATATTGAACCTAACCAGGGCTTAAGGGAGGAGCTGAATATACCTAAAGGAGTGCAGGTAGTTATCTTTACCGGAGCTCTGCTTAAGGCCAAAGGGATAGATAACTTGGTGGAGGCTATGCCTGAGGTGCTGGAGAAATCACCGGAAACACATTTTTTAATTGTAGGTTACCCGGTGGAGGATACCAAAAAACAGGTAGATGAGCTGGGAATATCCGAGAAGGTCCATTTTACGGGAATGGTAGACTATTTTCAGTTACCCAATTACCTGTCCATAAGTGATATAGCTTTAGAACCAAAGATGGATAAGGCCGGCGAAGCCAGCGGCAAAGTTATAAATTATATGGGGGCAGGCCTTCCGGTGGTCTGTTTTGATTCCAAGAATAATAGAAGGTTTTTGGCTGATTCCGGTATATATGCAAACAATGATTCTATAGATAACTTTGTGGATAAAATTATATGGGCTATAGATAATCCTGGTAGATCTAAACAATTGGGAGATATGGCCAAGAAGAGGGTGGATGAAGTTTTTTCCTGGAATGAGAGCATAAAGGACACGGTTCAGGCATTTGAGATGTTAACCAAAGATAAGGGAGAGAAAAGTGATTGACGGGGTTAAGGTAAAAAAAATAAGGGTTATCCCTGATGAGCGGGGTAGATTGATGGAGATGCTCCGCAGTGATGATGATTTGTTTATAAAGTTTGGCCAGACTTATATGACCACGGCTTACCCGGGGGTAGTTAAGGGATGGCATTACCACAAAAAACAGACTGATAACTTTGTAGTGGTCAGGGGAATGATGAAAGTAGTCCTATATGATTCCAGGGAGGATTCTCCTACCTACAAGGAAGTAAATGAATTTTTTATGGGTGAACATAATCCTATATTGCTTCAGATTCCCACTTATGTATTTCATGGCTTTAAATGCATTAGCGAGAATGAGGCTATTTGCATTAATGTACCCACAGAACCTTATAATTACGATAAGCCTGATGAATTCAGGGTAGCACCACATAGCAAAGAAATCCCTTATGACTGGGACAGGAAAGACGGATAGGAGGAACAATTGGAGGATAGGAATTTCAAGTCACTTTTGGTAACCGGGGGAGCAGGCTTTATAGGAAGCAATTTTATAAGGTTTATGCTCAGGAAATATCCGGAGTATAAGATTATAAATTTAGATAAGCTTACCTATGCAGGTAACCTGGAGAATTTAAAAGACGTTGAGGATAGTGAAAATTACCGGTTTATTAAAGGTGATATTGCAGATACGGGGTTGATAAAAGATATATTTGGCCACAATGGTATTGATGCAGTTATAAATTTTGCTGCAGAGTCCCATGTTGACCGTTCTATTGAGGACCCGGGTGTGTTTATACAGACGGATGTATATGGTACCTTTGTATTGTTAGAGGCTGTAAAGAGGCACGAATGTTCACTGTTTATGCAGATAAGTACCGACGAGGTATATGGCTCTATTATTAATGGTTCTTTTAAAGAAGATGATCCCTTAAAACCCAATAGTCCATATTCTGCCTCCAAGGCAGGGGCAGAAATGATAGTTAGGTCATTTTACAAGACTTACGGTACTCCGGTAGTAGTGACCAGGACCAGCAATAATTTTGGTCCTTATCAGTACCCAGAAAAACTTATTCCCCTTTTTGTTACCAATCTAATAGATAACCAGAAGGTGCCTCTTTATGGGGACGGCATGAATGTAAGGGATTGGATTTATGTGGATGATAACTGTTCGGCGCTGGATATAGTGTTGCATAGAGGTAACACTGGAGAAGTTTACAATATTGGTGCAGGAAATGAAAAACCCAATATATGGATTACCAAAAAAATTATTGAGATACTGGGAAAATCAGAAGACATGATTGAACCGGTTACCGATAGGCTGGGCCATGACCGGAGGTATTCAGTAGACTGCAGCAAGATAAGGAAAGAGTTAGGATGGAGTGCCCAGACAAATTTTGAAGAGGCTCTGGAGAAGACGGTAAACTGGTATCTAAATAATGAAGACTGGTGGCGGGTATTGAAGCAAAAAGAGGAAGAGGTAAAGTAGTGAAGGTCAGTGTAATTGGCACAGGCTATGTGGGTTTGGTCACTGGGGTATGCTTGGCTGAGATCGGTAATGACGTTATTTGTGTAGATAAAATTGATGATAAGGTTGATACTTTAAAAAAAGGAAAAAGTCCCATATATGAGCCTGGCCTGGAAAATTTGATAAAGAAGAATTTGGAGGCTGAAAGATTATTTTTTACTACCAGTATTCCTGAAGCGGTTGCTGAATCTGACATCATTTTTATCTCAGTAGGTACCCCGTCGCTACCTAACGGCCAGGCAGACTTAAGTTATGTAGAGCAGGTAGCAATTGATATTGGAAAATTTATTAATGGTAAGAAGATAGTAGTTAATAAAAGTACAGTACCTATTGGCTCAGGGGACTGGGTATCTATGATAATATCGGAGAGCATAGAGGCTAATAATACTAATAAGAATGTTAGCTTTGAGGTAGTGTCCAATCCCGAATTTTTAAGGGAAGGAAGCGCCGTAGAGGATACTTTCTTTCCAGATAGGATAATTGTAGGGTCATCATCTAAACAGGCCATAGAGAGGATGCTGGGGCTTTACAGACCACTTATAGAGCAGGACTTTGACTGGCCGGAAGATGAGAGGCTTATTCCTGAGGGCCAGAAGGTTCCAGTAGTGGTAACAGACCTCACTAGTGCAGAGATGATTAAATACGCTTCAAATTCATTTTTAGCTACCAAAATTTCTTTTATTAATGAAATGGCCAATATATGTGAAAAAGTGGGAGCAGATGTTACCCATGTAGCCAAGGGAATGGGGCTGGATAAAAGAATAGGACCCCAATTTTTAAAAGCTGGCATAGGATGGGGAGGATCATGTTTCCCCAAGGATGTATCTGCCCTTGCTTATATTGCCGGTGAGCATGGGATAACTCCCCAGATTCTTAATTCCATAATTAATGTTAATAAAGAGCAGCGGCTTAAGATTATCCAGAAGGTACAGGATGAACTAAAGGATGTTAATGGTAAAACTGTGTCGGTTCTGGGTATATCTTTTAAGCCCAATACCGATGATACCAGAGATGCGCCCGGTATTAGTATAATGAATAGTTTGTGTAAGCTGGGAGCTAAAGTTAGGGCGTATGATCCTATAGTGAAGGATAGGCCTGTACTTTTAAATGAGAAAATAGAAATATGCGCTGATAAATATGATGCTTTAGAGAAGGCAGATGTACTTATACTGGCTACTGAATGGGACGAGTTTGTACAAATAGACTTTGATCGGGTAAAGAAGCTGATGAATAACCACCTGATAATAGACGGCAGGAATATTTTTGACAGGAAAAATTTAGAGAAACAGGGTTTTAAATATTTTGGTATTGGGAGGTGAAGTTGTAATGAAAAAAACTGCTTTGGTTACCGGAGGGGCGGGTTTTATAGGCAGCCATATATGTGACTATTTGCTGGAAAGGGATTTTAGAGTCATATGTATGGATAATCTGATTACTGGCTCTTTGGAGAATATTGAACATATAAGAAGAGAGGATTTTTTATTTATAAATCATGATATAACAGAATTTATAGATATCAAGGAAGATATAGATTTAATTTTTCATTTTGCCTCTCCTGCAAGTCCTATTGATTACCTGCAATTGCCTATACAGACTTTGAAAGTTGGGGCATTGGGTACCCATAATATATTGGGACTGGCCAAGGTTAAGAGGGCAAAGATTATACTTGCCTCCACCTCTGAGGTTTATGGGGATCCAAAGATACATCCTCAAACAGAAGAGTATTGGGGAAATGTTAATCCTGTAGGACCCAGAGGTGTATATGATGAAGCCAAGAGATTTGCTGAAGCCATGCTTATGGCATACCACAGGCAGCAAGGTGTAGATACCTATATTGTGAGGATATTTAATACATATGGACCCAGGATGAGGAAAAATGATGGAAGGGCTATACCTAATTTTATAAGCCAGTGCTTGGAAGGGAAAAACATTACTGTTTATGGAGATGGCAGGCAGAGCAGGAGCTTCTGTTATATTTCAGATATGGTGGAGGGCATATATAGGTTAATAAACTCTAATTATCATTTGCCTGTAAATATAGGCAATCCTGAGGAGATGACTATTCTTGAATTGGCTAGAGAAATTAAGTCTATGACTAACAGTAAAAGCGAGATTGTATTTCAGGATCTTCCCGAAGATGACCCAATGGTTAGGAAACCTGATATTTCTAAGGTAAGAAAAATTTTGAAGTGGGAGCCTAAGGTAGAGTTTGAGAAGGGCATAGTCGAAACCATTAAATGGTTTCAGGGTAAATGATTTATTGTTAATCTTCTAATATTAATTAATTAAAATGCAAGACAGTAAAACCGAAGTAATTAAATGTTTAAAATTGTTAAAAGATCATTATTTCCTGGAGTCTAATTCAATGGTTTTTCCCAACAGCAATAAGGTAGAGAAAAAAGAGAAGACATCTGCTGGTGGTTTATAAAGTAGTTTGATTCTAAGACTAAGCTTGCAGAATTATTAGAGGAGCTAGATGATAGGCATAAGAAAATTCTTATTTCATATTACACTTATTCTTGTCCTATAAATAAAGTTGGGGGAATGGCTGAGGAAAGTGCTAGGTACTGCTATAGGCTAAAGAAAAAAGCTTTAGAGGAAATCGTATATTTATATAAAAAAGAAAATAATTAACAATAACCTTGGATGTTGTTTGATTATGTCAGTAATATTAGTAAAATATTATAAAATGGAAGCATTCATAGATTTTTTTATTATTAAAAATTTATTTGCTAATATCCTCATTAGATCTTAATAATTAAATATAATATTTTCAGTTTGAGAGGTTACTTATGAATCCAAATAATGAGAATATAAAAGAGGATGAGATAGACCTTAGGGAGATATTTAGGGTTTTTGTAAACAGAAAATGGTGGTTTTTAGGGTCGGTAACAGTGGTTCTGTTATTAGGTCTCTTATATGTCTTTATGCAGCCAGTTACACATACTGCAACTTGCAGGTTTGATATTGGAAAAGATTATACAAATGATAAGCTTTCTGAATTTTATCCCATTAAAGCAAGTGAGCTAAATTTCATAAATATTGATAATACCCCTGCCTTATTTAAGACTGAGGATGTATTTAGGCCCTTGGGAGATTTGGAAGGTGTTAAAGATTATAATAAATGGCTAACATCTGATGCGGTTAGAATAGCACTGAATGAAAATACCACTATATTCAATGTTAGTGTGTCAAAGGCTGAGAAGGAACTGGCTGGTGATATTGTAATAACCCTTGTGAATAGTTTTGACGAGTTTGTAAAAAGAGACAACAAGGATGCCTTTAATAGTTTTTTAGATACTATTAAAGAAGATGTTAAATTACTGGAAAATGAAAACAGAAATTTTGCAACTATATTAGTAGAATTTGATAAGGAGTTAGAGAGTTTATATGAACAGCTGCATAGGTTTATAGTGGATTATAATTTGAGATTGGTTGATGAGATTAAAAAGGAGAGTACTATTGACAATTACTCTTTTTATAGCTTGGTAATGCCGCCTAATAAGATACAGGTCGAAATAGCTGAGATACATAAAGAGAAAGAACTCTATAAACAGGAAATTTTTAGCAATCATAAAAAACTGATGGATTTAGAAAATTTGAAAGCAACTATTGAAGTAGATGAGGAAGTTATAACCGATAGGGTAGAGGTTTTGACAGAGGAGCCAGTTTATAAGAGTGAGAGTAATAGGAAAAGGAATTTAATAATTATAGTATTTCTAAGTTTGATAGTTGGAGTTGTGGCAGCGTTTTTAGCTAATTACTTTCTCAATCTAAGAGGAAATTATAGAAGGAAATAAATAATTTTCTAATGGTATTATATAAAATAACTACCGAAACCCTTTTAAGATAATAACTGTGAAGTTTTTATTATTTAATAATATTAAATTACCATATCTATTTTCAAGTTTGCAATTTAGAAAAAAGCTTATTAAACCATTTTGAAAAAAATAATTAATATTTTTAAAAAATTTAAATTTTCTCCTGGCAGAGGCCTATCCTCGAAAGCAATAAGAGGAGGGTTTTGGGTTTTTTCTTTAAGAATTACCGATAGAGTATTTAAGTTACTAAGGACAATTGTATTAGCAAGACTTTTATCACCTAAAGATTTTGGTCTTTTTGGTATAGCACTACTGGTCTTATCAATACTTGAAACTTTTACAGAAAGTGGTTTCCAATATGCTCTGATACAGAAGAAAGGAGAAACCAGAAGTTTTTTAGACACTGCCTGGACGATTGGTTTAATTAGAGGATTCGCAATAGCGGTTATAGTTTTTTTCGTAGCAAAACCAGCTTCTATTTTTTTTGGTGCTCCTGATGCAGAACCAATTCTTCAGGTAATTGCAGCTTCAATTATTTTACATAACTTAAAAAATATAGCAGTTTTATATTTTCAAAAAGAGCTAGAGTTTAAAAATTATTTTAAATATCAATTCGTGGGTACAATAGTTGATGTAACGGTAGCATTAACCTTGGCTCTATTATTAAAGACTGTATGGGCTTTAGTTTTTGGCCTATTAGCAGGAAATATGGCAAGATGTATAATGTCCTATATAATTGAACCGTACAGACCAAGAATAAAGGTTAATATTAGGCAAGCAAAAGAGCTTTTTAATTTTGGGAAATGGGTTCTAGGTTCGAGTATTGTGGTTTTTCTTGCAATACAAGGTGATGATATTTTTCTTGGTAAAGTATTAGGTGCTACTGCACTTGGTTTTTATCAAATGGCTTTCCGTTTTGCAAATTTACCAGGTTCAGAAATAGGTGTATTATCAAGGGTAGCATTCCCTGCTTACTCAAAATTACAAGATAATATTCCAAAGTTAAAAAATGCTTATCTAAGAACGGTAAGGTTTATTATTTTCCTTTCCATGCCACTTGCTGGAGGAATATTTATATTAGCACCGCAGTTTACGCAAATTTTCCTTGGTGAAAAGTGGATGCCCATGGTACCAGCATTAAAAATATTAGCTATTTCTGCTATGGTTAGAGTAATGATTGGTACTGGAGGAGCCTTGTTTAATTCAAGAGGTAGACCAGATCTAGATTTTAAAATGAATCTTTGTAGGGTGATTACTTTGGCTATAACAATATACCCACTAACTATGCTATGGAAAATAGCTGGCACGTCCTTATCTGTACTTTTAGCTGTTTGCGCTTGTATCCCGGTTTGGTTTGCTGGTTCTAAAAAACAAGCTGGTCTCAGTTTCAAAGATTTTCAAGGTATACTTCTGCCCCCTTTAAGTGGAACTGTTGTAATGGCTTCTGTTATATTTATACTTGGGATGTTTTTTAACCAGTATAGCTTAGTAGGATTTTTGTTTTCTATAGTTATTGGAATTGTAGCTTTTATAGGTATTATTTTTTTATATCGTAAAATTTTACACTATAATGTTTTTGAAGACATGAAACTTATATTTAATTCTTTAGGGATAAAAAGAAAGAGGAGTTTTGAAGGTAAAAATAGCTAACTATTTAAAACAGATTATATTAAAAAGAAAAAAGAATTTTATTGAAGTTTTACTATTAAAAATAGTTTTCACATTATATCCTATGAAGTTAAAAAAATTTAAAAAGTCTTTAATGGAATTATTATCTAAAACAAGGATAAATATAATAAGTCCTTCTGATACTACTATTGATTTTTATACAAGCATACAAGGGGGTGACTATTGGGTCAAATATGAATTAGCTAAAGCATTCGGGAAAATGGGGTATGCTATCACAGATTTTAGTCCTGATGTTTCCATTCATTTATTTGGAATCCCTTCCGAAATACCAAAAAGTTCATATAATATTATCTGGATATATAGTCATCCAGATTTGATCGATAAGAAAATATTAGAAAAATATGATAAGCTTTTTTGCTTATCTTCTTCATTTATTAATAAAATTAATAGAATGGGGTTTGAGTCCAATCTCCTGATAGGTGCAACAGGAAAAAAACCTATAAAAAGAAAGATAAAATATGATGTAATTTTTATTGGTAATACTAAATCAATACAAGGAGGTAGGAAAATTGTTAGGGACTTAGGAGAAATTTGCTATAACTTTAAAGTTTGGGGTAGGGGATGGAAAGATATATTGCCACCAAAGTATTATGGTGGACAATATTTTGATAATCAAAAACTCAATGAGCTTTATGCTTCTTCCTTGATTACGTTGAATGATCATCATGAAGATATGAGAAAAGAAGGTTTTGTATCTGTTAGAATTTTTGATATATTGGCAAGCGGTGGATTTTGTATTTCTGATAAGAATTCTGGAATTGAAGAGATATTTGAAGGCGCTGTTCCGCAGTATGAATCACCCAAACATTTAAGGGAGCTTATTAAGTATTATTTAAATAATCCAGAGAAAAGGTCAAAATTAATGGAGAAAGGAAGAAAAATAGCTCTTAAAAATACTTGGAAAAAGATAACTGATCAATTTTTAGAAGAAATAGAAAACATAAAATAAAAAGATAATTAGATGAATCAAATTTATGTAGTAGCAAAAAGGGTATTTAAAGCTTATAGAGAGAAAAGTTTTTTTAGTTTTTTAAAAAGCATTTTTGCCTATATTTTTAGGGGGTTCCAACCAAAAAAGTATAATTTTGGCATCAACCAAGGTAGGAAAGTTTTTTATATTGATTATTTTAGCCCAGATAACTCTAATTTTTACTGGCTTAAAGCCTTCCGGAAATTTAGAAAGACGATAACTTTCGATATAATTAGAGAAGATATGGCATTTCTTAATAAAAAAATAATGAATTTTAAACCTAATCACGTCCATTTGGGCGGTAGCGTTAAAGATAATATGATATCATCAGAATTTCTTTCTGATCTTAAAAAAAAATTAAATTGCACTATTTCTGTGTTTTATGGAGATGCAATATATTCGTCCTATCACTGCGAGTTGGCAAAAGTTTCAAACTATATCTATATATCCAACAAGACCCATATTAAGGTAAATAAAGGAAAGGGGTTTAATAATTTTAAATATATGCCTTGCCCAACGGAGCCGGATGTGTTTAAGCATTATAAAAGTAGGAAAGCATATGATGTGCTATTTATAGGAAATAACAATCAAGTCTTACGGTTGCCTTTGCTAAAGAAACTATCACGTTTATTCAATGTCAAAGTAATTGGATCTGCTTGGGAAAACACTGGTATTAATTTTGGAAATCCGGTTTATGGTAAGGGGTTTAGTAAATATTGCAGTAAAGCAAAGATAAATATTGGAATTCTTGATCCAAAACATACTAAACTTGAGGCATATTTTTCTAATCGTTTAATTAATACCTTAGCTACCGGTTCTTTTTATATCCAACGATATACTCCAGGGTTGGAGAAAGTTTTTACTAATAGAAAACATTTAGTTTGGTATACTAGAGAAAATGAATTAATTGATCTTATAAAGTTTTACTTAGTAAATGGAGAAGAAAGGAATAAAATTGCCATTAAAGGCCAGAAGGAAGTTTATAAGAAATATACTTATGAAAAAAGTGTAAAGAAGATTTTAATAGATTCAGAAAAAAGTGAACTTGATAAAGACTGGTGTGAAAACTTAAATAAATTATCAAAGAAAGGAGATAGATTTTCACTAGAATGGTATCAAAGTCATATTATAACAAAGGAGCTTTTAAATAGAGATGTTTTGGAAAAAAAAATTATAGATTTAGGGTGTGGAATAGGGGTAAGAGCGTACCTAGTGGCTAAAAAGAATAAAAATATTGAAATAATAGGTGTAGATGCTTCGGAATATGCAGTCCAATATGCTATCAATAACTTTAAACTCCCAAATTTACAATTTGTTGTTACTGATATATTAAAATTACCTTTTGACGATTTAACTTTTGACAATGCGTATATGTTAGCGGTCATAGAGCACATTAAAGATACTGGAGCTCTTTTAAAGGAAGTGAAGCGAATTATAAAACCTAAGGGTAAGCTTTTTTTATCTGTGACAGAAAAAGATTATCATAGTGATCCCCATCATGTTCATGTTTTTACAAAGAGAAATTTAAAAAGTATTGTTACCGCTAATGGTTTAAAAGTTTTGGATTTATATGTCAAAGAACATATCATTTTTACAATCATTGAAATTTAATAAAAAAAATTATCATAGCGCTGGGATGCAATTATATTGTAAATATAATTTGCATTAAAATATATTAAAGAGGTGTACAATGATCCAAGTATTTAAACCATTTATGGGTGAAGAAGAAGTAAAAGCTGTAGAAGAAGTCATAAAGTCAGGCTGGCTAGGGCTGGGTCCTAAGACGGTAGAGTTTGAGAAAAAATTTGCAAAATATATAGGTACAAAATTTTCAGTTGGCTTGAATTCTGCAACATCGGCTTTAGACCTTGCACTTAAATTGTTACATATTAACCATGGAGATGAAGTAATTGTTCCTACAATGACTTTTGTGTCAACTGCTCATGTTGTTACTTATAATTTAGCTACCCCCATTTTTGTAGATATAGACCCAAAATCATTATTGATTAATTTTGAAGATCTTAAAGCAAAAATTACTTCAAGGACAAAAGCTGTTATACCAGTACATTATAGTGGGAGAGCAGTTGATATAGACAAATTAAGAGAAATTGTTGGAGAGATTCCTATAGTTGAAGATGCTGCTCATGCATGTGGATCAATTTATAAAGATAAAAAGTGTGGAAGTCTAGGTGATATAGGATGTTTTAGCTTTCATGCTGTTAAAAATTTAGCAACAGGTGATGGAGGTGCATTAACTTTAAATAATCAGAAATGGTATGAAAGATCTAAAAAATTACGGTGGTTAGGTATTGACAAAGGAACTTGGGATAGAACTGAACTCGATAAATCATATTGGTGGCAATATTTTGTTGATGAAATCGGATTGAAATGCCATATGAACGATATTAGTGCAAGTATTGGCTTGATCCAGTTAAAAAAATTAGACTCTATGAATACTAAAAGGAAAAAGATTGCAGAGGAATATACAAATGCTTTTAGAAATGTTGAATGGATAGAAACTCCGCTAGATGATGACAATATTTATCAATCTTCTTGGCATATATATTGCATTAAATGTGAAAATAGAGATGAGTTAAGCTCATATCTCAAATCGAAGGGAATTGCTACAGGAGTTCATTATAAACCAATTCATCAATATAAATGTTATGGTAATACACCTAGCTTGCCAATTGCTGAGAGAGTAGCGGAAAAAATACTTAGCTTACCAATATATCCAGGTTTATCAGACAGGGAAGTTGATTACATTATTGAATCCATTTTGAGTTTTAAAGACTGAAATGGTTAGAGGTATAAAATGATTTAAATGTTAAAAAAATAATGGTAATTTTTATTTCAATAATAAATAAAGGTTGGTGAAGTAATTTGAAAATATTTCCATTAACCGAGGGGTACCTAGAGTTTGTAAGAAAGGTTAGAAATAATTCTCTTATAAATAAATATCTTTTTACTGATGCTAATATTTCAAAAGAGGACCAAGAAAAATGGTATAGACGATTCCTAAAGGATAAAAGCCATTTAGTATTTATTGCTTTTGACAATGTACCAGTTGGTTATGGACAAATAAAGAACATTGATTATTTAAAGAATTCTTGTGAGTTAGGGTTTTGTATTACCCCTGAACATCAAGGTAAAGGCTATGGGAAAATTCTAATAAAAAAATTAATTGGGTATGTTTTTAGGGAATTAGATTTAAACTATATTTATCTAGAAGTGTTTACTGATAATATAAAGGCAATTGAGTTGTACAAGAAATGTGGGTTTGTAGAAGAAAAGATTTTAGATAAAAGAATATTAAAAAACAGTGATATTAAAAATATTTTGGTAATGAGCTTAATGAGAAAAGGAAAAATTAATGATAAGGATTAAAATAAAAGAATTATCATTGTAATAAAACTTGCTTAGCCTCGCATACTGTCTGGTAATATAATTATAAAAGCTTAGTATTTATCATAAAAATTGATATTAATAAAAAAATTAATTAATTCTAACCAATTCACGAGGTAGTTAAGAAATTATGGATAAAGCAAAATCCCCAAAAGTTAGTGTTATTATACCTACCTATAATAGGGCTAGTTTGATACCAAGAGCTATAGAAAGTGTACTTGCTCAAAACTATAATGGTATTGAGATCATTATAGTAGATGATGGTTCAACAGATAATACTAAAGAAGTTATAAATAAATTAAAGGATAAAAAAATAAAATATATACAGCATAAAGAAAATATGGGCGGAGCTGCCGCTAGAAATACAGGAATTAAGATGGCTAAAGCTGAATATATAGCGTTTCTTGATAGTGATGATGAGTGGTTTCCTAAGAAACTTGAAACGCAGATAAAAGTCTTTAATGATATGAATGATGATACAGGGGTAGTTTATTCTGCTTTTTGGAAAATACACGAAGGTTGTAAAAGTTATAAACCAAACAAAATAATAAAGAAAAAAGAAGGATGGATTCATGAAGAATTGTTGAACGGTAATTTTGTAACACTCCAGGCTGCATTATTAAAAAAAGACTGTTTTAGTAAAGCAGGATTATTCGATGTGTCTATTCAGAGGCTACATGATTGGGAATTATGGTTAAGAATATCCAGATACTTTAAATTTAAATTTATTGATGAGCCACTGGTAAATGTTTATTATACGCCTATTTCTATTTCTACTAATCACAATGCACTAATAGAATCTAGTAAAAAAATATTAAGAAAACATTTTTCAGAGTTTAGTAAAAATAAAAAAATACTATCTAAAAGGTATTTTTATATAGGAAAATTTATGGCTGAAGCCCATGATACGAAAAATGGGAAAAAATATTTTAAAAAAGCGATAAAGGCCAATCCTTTAAATATGCAAGCTTATTTATTGTTCTTAAATTCTTTACTGGGCGGAAAATTGTATACATCTAATTATAGAATATTGAAATTTTTAAAAAGTAAAGTAAGGAATATCCAATGAAGCATCCTTTGGTTTCTATAATTACCCCTGCCTATAATAGCGAAAAGTTTATATCTACCTGTATTGAAAGTGTTATAAATCAGACTTATAGATATTGGGAGCAAATAATTATAGATGATGGTTCTGATGACAGAACTCCTGAGATAATATCTCGTTACAATGATAAGAGGATAAAATATTTTAAACAAAAAAACCTTGGAATACATAGGTTACATGAAACTTATAATAAAGCCCTTAATATTTCAGAGGGTTCTCTCATCGCTATTCTGGAAGGAGATGATTATTGGCCGCTCAATAAATTGGAAAAGCAAATACCTGTATTTGAAAATAATGAGATTATTTTATCCTGGGGAAGAGGTTTACAAGTAAATGAAAATAATGAAATAATAGAAAAGATTAGGTTCCATAATTTAAGTAGATCTGTTCTAAATAATTATCCAATTGGTATAGCCATAAATAAGTTATTATTAGATAATTTTATTTCTCCTTCTTCTACAATAATGATAAGAAAAAATTCCTTAATGTCTATTGGGGGCTTTAAGCAATACCCAAATTCATATTGCGTAGACTTACCAACTTGGTTGGAACTTGCTTTAAAGGGTAGATTTTTTTACAAGAATGAATTATTAGGTTATTGGAGGAGACACCCAGATCAAAATACTAATCGCCGAAAAATTGAATTGATTAAGAACCGTGTACGCTATAAACTATATTTTGTTGATTCCCTAGATGCCAAACAGAGAAATAAATTAAAAATAAAAAGGAAAATTATTGAAGCAAAACACCACATTCAAATGGGAAGATTTTTTATTTTAAACAAAAAAAGGAAAGAAGCGAGAAAGGAGTTTATATTAGCATTCCAAAAAGGATCTTTTACCTTAAAATTAAAAGCTATATTAGGTATGATGGTTAGTTGTTTTAGAAGAACTAATATTGAATATTTAAACAAAATGTTTGTAAAAATAAAAAATTCTTTTTAAATTTTTATTTCTCGTATATACAGAACGTATATCTAATAGTAAGTTTGGCCAAGGGTGTAAAAGATAAGTTTATGTTTGATATACAATTATTTGAAAATCCTAAATATTAATAAAGGCAAAGGTAAGAATTTAGTAAGAATATATTTAGAAATTATTATTTTAAAAAGGTGGAAAATTTATGCCCGTTAAAAATTTATTTAAAGATCTTGAAAATAAAAATAAAAAAATAGCATTAATAGGGTTAGGTTATGTAGGATTTCCTTTGCTTATGAATTTAAGTAAATACTTTAAAACAATAGGTTATGATATAGATGAGACGAAAGTTAAAAAGCTAAAGAATAAAAATAATATAGTTGAAAAGAATAATGAAGGTACTATAGACTGTGTAATAACCTCGGATGAAAAGAATTTAGAGACTGCAAATTTTTTTATAATAGCAGTACCAACACCGATAGATAAACATAATGATCCAGATCTTAGCGCAGTTCTAAATGCTACTAGGATTGTTGGTAAGAATATGCCTAAGAACTCAATAGTTGTTTATGAGTCAACTGTATACCCTGGTGCTACTGAGGAGGTGTGTATCCCTCTCCTCGAAAAAGTATCAGGATACAAAAATAAAACTGATTTCCATATAGGATATTCACCTGAAAGGATAAATCCTGGTGATAAAATACATACTCTAGAAAATATTGTAAAAGTTGTTTCAGCACAGGATAGGTTAACATTAGATATAATTGAAAAGGTTTACTCTAAAATTATTGAGGCGGGTACATATAGAGCAGAGAGTATTAAAATTGCTGAAGCAGCAAAAGTAATTGAGAATATTCAGAGGGATTTAAACATAGCACTTGTTAATGAGTTTGCAATAATATTTTCAAAATTAGGACTTGATACAACAAAGATTATTAATGCAGCTAACACTAAGTGGAATTTTTTAAATTTTAAGCCAGGATTGGTAGGAGGACACTGTATTGGTGTAGATCCATACTATTTAACCTATAAAGCTCAAGAGCTTGGATATCATACAGAAATAATTCTAGCTGGAAGAAGAATAAATGATAATATGAGCAATTTTATTGGCAATGAAATATTGAAGAGGTTATTAAATAACCATGATTCTATAGGTAGATTAAAATTAGCTCTATTTGGGGCAACTTTTAAAGAAAATACACAAGATGTAAGGAATTCTAAGATAATTGATTTATATAATTATTTTATCCAGTATGGAATTAACGCTTTAATTTATGATCCTGTAGCGGATAGAACAGAGGTATTAGAAAATTATAATATTAATCTTATAGAGTATAATCATATAAAAGATATAGATGCAGCAGTTTTCTGTGTTGCTCATGATTGTTTTAAAAATATTGATTTATTAGAATTAAAATCTAAGTTTAGAAATAAGAAGCCTTATATATTTGATATAAAGGGAATATTTCAAGAAACAATAGTTGAGGAAATTGGATATAGATACTGGAGGTTATAACAATAGAAAACATATCTTTAAAAAATAGTCCAGAAGTTAAAGATTTAAATATACTTATTACTGGAGTAGCAGGATTTATTGGTTCCAATCTTTTAGAATTCTTTTTGAAAAAAGATTTTAGGGTAGTTGGAATTGATAATTTTTCAACAGGTACTGAGAGTAATATTGATATTGCTATAAAAAACGCATCTAGATATAGGAAAGATTTAAATTTTACCTTTGTGAAAGGAGATATAAGAAGTTATAAGGATTGTGAGAAAGTTACAAGAAAAATAGATGTGGTATTCCATCAAGCTGCGCTAGGTTCAGTACAGAGATCCCTGGAAGAACCAATTGAAGTTAATGAAGTAAATGTATGTGGAACTATGAATATGCTGAAAACTTCAATTGACAATAATGTAAAAAAATTTATCTTTGCTTCATCTTCATCTGTATATGGGGATTCAGAGAAATTGCCTAAAATAGAAGAAATGCCACTTAATCCAAAATCAATATATGCTGCTACAAAAGTAGCTTCTGAGTATTATGTAAGGTTGTTTTATAGACTCTATGGACTTAAAACAATATCACTAAGGTATTTTAATGTTTTTGGAAAAAGACAGAACCCGGACTCAATATATTCTGCAGTAATCCCTATATTTTTAAAGAATTTAAGCTTAAATAAGAAACTCTCAGTATTTGGAGATGGAGAACAAGGTAGGGATTTTACCCATATAGACAATGTTGTTTATGCTAATTTACTTTCAATGGTTTCTCAAAATCATAAAACGTATGGCAATTTTTATAATGTAGCTTGTGGGGAGATAATTAGCTTAAATGAAATGATTAAATTCTTAGAAAAAAAATTGAATAGAAAAATAGATGTTTTTTATAAAAATAAAAGGAAAGGAGATGTTGATAAAAGCTTAGCATCTTTAAAGAAAATAAGGGAAGATCTTGGATATAAACCGGTGAAAAAATTCTATAGAGGATTAGTTGATTTAATAAAGGTATTACAATTGGGAAATGCCTAAAGTCGAAGGTTCTATTTGGAAACAAAACTCATTGGAAATCATGGCTATTTTTGAATGATAAATGAAGGATATATACTCAAAAAATAAGAGAGTAGATTTTTTTATATATATAAAAATTATATAGAGAGAATATACTTTTTAAATTGAAAGAATTAAAAAAAGATATGTAAATTCTATTTAA
The DNA here is from genome assembly GCA_022396035.1 of Actinomycetes bacterium. Taxonomy (NCBI): domain Bacteria; kingdom Bacillati; phylum Actinomycetota; class Actinomycetes; species Actinomycetes bacterium. The sequence goes on from JAIOXO010000011.1 coordinate 51,618, forward strand.
TTTCTTTAAAATAATATGTTTTAACCTTTTAAGCTTGGATGGAGTTGAATAATATTAGTATTTTAGAAAGTAATAAAATTCCTATATATTATTTTCTTAAAGCTGGGGAGTATGGACATAGGTATATATTTAGAATAACATATGAGAACCAAAAGAATGCAGAAGAAGATTTTAAAAATTGCTCTAATAAAAAAAGTAGCCAACAGATAAAAAAAGAAATACTACTTATCCAAAATTATTGGAAATGTTATCCCCTTCACTATTTTAGATATTATTTATATAAAAAAGAAAAACAATTAAGTGATAAAGCACTGTTGAATTATATACCAGAATTCTTTTTCTATAGAGTTTATCTGCCTTTTTATGATGATCGGCGATACAAAGTTTTA
>JAIOXO010000012.1 GCA_022396035.1 Actinomycetes bacterium
GAAGAATTACGCCTGAATATTTGATTTCTGCTTTTGGTATACATCCGTGGAACGCACACAGGTCTAAAAAAACAAAGTATAATCGGAAATATTATTAGTGATAATGAAATTATCGAGGAAATAAAATCTTAACGTTTTCTTATACCTACTATTAACACAAGGCCACCTATCACTATTTCCAGTATAGCACGCCATAATGGCACATTAGCCCAGTCTAATTGAGGAAAAAGGCCTAAAATCCCACTGCTAGCAAGATAATTGCTGCAATTATTAATATCATTCCCATGATTTCCCCTTTATTATTTTTTATGTATTTACTTAAGTGCATATAATAAGATGCATATAATATTAGGATATTTCAATTCATAGATATAATATATTTTTAAAAATTACCTTGGCAAATATATCTGAGATGGCTGAGCAGTATGGTCAGGATTAAAATGAGACAAATGAGTCCTATAAAAAAGGGCTTTTTTTAAATTAATATAAATTTAGCTAAATGACAAAAAGTGCTATCATCCTTTGGTGTCCCGTCTTCTCAATACTGGTCAGTAAATGACTCCAGATAAATAGATAATCCTGTATTATGGCCAACTTCTTTCTCTGTATTCTCAGCGATGATAAAAGAAGTACCCTTAAAACCGGTGTGGGTTGTAAGTAATTATATTTCCCTAAACATATCATATATCATAACCATTGGACATTTTGATTTAAAGTTTTATAATACAAAAAATTTTATAAAGTATTTGAAGTTTTAAATATGCATTTAAGTGTAACGCTTCTTATCTTATTATTAGCAATAATAGGTTTTTTAGGCTCACTTACCGGACTTGGCGAGACTAGCATTCTAGTTTCAATCCTTGTTTTTTTGGTCATTCCTATAAAAGAAACAATAGCAGCAGGAATGATTGCCATTATTGGAAGTTCAAGCAGCTCAGCTTTATCATATATAAGAAATCAGATGGCCAATATCAGACTTGCGATGTTTCTTGAAATCTTTACTGTAATTGGTGGAATTGCGGGAGCAACACTTACAGTATTAATTAATCCCGTTTTTCTTTATTTCTTTTTTGCATTATTTCTTGCCACTTCCTTTATTAAAATAAGATCAGGATCTCAAGATATCGCAAATGCCAAAGATAAAAGAGACTTTTTAACAAGGTGGCTTGCCTGCAATGGTTCATATTGTGACAAGTCATGCGATAAAGAAATAGAGTATTATTCAAAAAATACCTTACTGGGTGGGATATAGATCAGTTAAAAATTCTTTTTCAGATATTTGTTTTTAATATACAATGTATTCAAGTGAATGGGCTCAACCCAACACAATTTTTGGATAGTTCAGTTTATATATAAACTGTAAAATTTGAATATAATTTCTCTCTTATGTTCGAATTAATAGAATGGTTTTATTATGAATTATTATGAATTAGACAAAGAACAGTTATTTAAGGAATTAAAAGTAGAACAACATGGGCTTTCTAAGGAAGAAGCATCAAAAAGACTTGAAGTTTATGGTCCTAACTTAATAAAGGAAAAGAAAAAAAGGCCCCTTATTTTAAGATTTTTAAGTAATTTCATTCACTTACTTGCTCTTATACTCTGGGTTGCAGCATTTTTGTGTTTTATACCAAGATTAAATATGCCCCAGCTTGGATATGCAATAATAATTGTAATAGTTATCAATGCAGTTTTTAGTTTTTTGCAGGAATACAGAGCCGAAAAAGCTCTTGAGGCCTTAAAAAAAATGCTACCATCATATTCAAAAGTATTAAGAGGTGGTGAGGTAATGGAAGTTTTTTCAAAGGAACTTGTACCAGGAGACATATTAGTTCTCAGTGAAGGTGATAATGTTTCAGCTGATGCCAGGATAATTGAGGCATTTGATATAAGAACCAATAATTCTGTCCTTACAGGAGAATCTGATCCGCAAAGAAAAAGTACTACAGCAATCATAGGAAGTAATGTTGATCCATTAAGATTAACAAATGTCGTTTATGCTGGCACAAGCATTTCTTCTGGAAGCGGTCAGGCAATAGTATATGCTACAGGAATGAGTACAGAATTTGGAAAAATCGCAAACCTTACCCAGAACGTAAAGGAAGATTTAAGCCCTCTGCAAAAGGAAATAAATAAGGCAAGCCAATTACTGATTTATATTGCAGTTGGGGTGGGTGTTTTCTTTTTCATATTATCGCTTACGGTTCTTAAGCTTGGATTTCTTACTTCTTTTATATTTGCAATTGGAATCCTTGTAGCTTTTATACCGGAAGGTCTTCTTCCTACTGTAACTCTGGCACTTGCAATGGGTGTGCAGCGAATGGCAAAAAGACATGCCCTTATAAAAAAGCTATCTTCGGTGGAAACACTTGGCAGCACTACAGTTATCTGCACTGATAAAACGGGGACACTTACACAGAATGAAATGACAGTAAGGGAAATCTGGACAAATGAATCAAGTTATGAGGTTTCAGGAGTAGGTTATAATCCTTCCGGGGATTTTATTTATAATAGTAAATCTCTGTCAGAAAATGAAGTTTTTAAAGAAATGAAATTGCTGTCCCGTTCGATGTCTTACTGCAATAATGCAAGACTTTATCTTGATAAGAATACAAATCAATGGGTAATTAAAGGCGATCCCACCGAAGGAGCATTACTTGTTGTTGCCAAGAAGGCAGGATTTTATTATGAAACTGAACTCAATAATGAACCAAGAGTACATCTTTTGCCTTTTGATTCAAACCGTAAAAGAATGAGCTCTATACACGATACATCTGAAGGCATGCTTGCATTTGTAAAAGGAGCACCCAAAGAAATGCTTGCACTGTGCAGCCGGATAAATATTAATGGCGAAGTTAAAAATTTAACAAAAGACATTCTTAACGATATTTTAAAATATAATGATGATTACGCAAGAAGGGCATTGCGTGTACTTGCGCTAGCATATACGGATGTAAGCAACATTAAAGAAGATTTTACCATTCAAAATGTTGAAAAAGATCTTATTTTTCTTGGTCTTGTTGCCATGATAGATCCTCCAAGACCCGAGGTGGAAGCTGCAGTAAAGGACTGCTTTAGGGCAGGGATTAAAATAATAATGATTACAGGAGACTATGGCTTAACTGCTGAAGCAATCGCAAGAAGAATTGGCATAGTGAAAGGTAAATCACGAATATATCTCGGAATGGATATAGAGGAAATGGATGATAAATATTTAAAGGAAGTTTTGAAACAGGAGAATATAATATTTGCGAGAGTTTCACCTGAAAATAAAATGAAGATTGCGCTGGCTTTAAAGAAGAACGGCCACATTGTTGCAATGACTGGAGATGGTGTAAATGATGCGCCTGCATTAAAAGCTGCAGATATAGGAATAGCAATGGGTATAGCTGGCACAGATGTAGCACGTGAAGCTGCTGATATTATTTTAACCGATGATAATTTTGCAAGCATTGTAAACGCAATTGAAGAAGGTCGTGCAGTATTTGAAAATCTTCGAAAATTTATTCATTACATCCTTACGAGCAATATTCCTGAAGTGGTACCTTTTATAATGATGGTGCTTTTTAAAATTCCATTGCCACTTACAATTATGCAAATTCTTGCAATAGATTTGGGCACTGATTTATTGCCCTCACTTGCTCTTGCAGCAGAACCGCCGGAACCGGGTATAATGGCAAAACCTCCCAGGCCTCGCAATGAAAGACTTTTAACCGGTAAAAACCTGGCAAGAGCTTATTTTTTCCTGGGACCGGTTGAAGCAGCAGTTTCGCTGATTGCTTATTTTATAATTTTTCATGATAATGGATATACCTTTGCAAAACTTAGAGAACTTGGGGCAAATCCCGAAATTTATAAAAATAATATTATTTACCAGCAGGCTACTTCAGCAAGTCTTGCTGCAATAATAATGGCACAAATTGGCAATGCATTTGCATGGAGATCAAATTATAATTCAGTATTCAAAATTGGATTTTTTAAAAACAAGTTATTATTCTGGGGTATTTTAGGAGAAGTAATAATTATTAATGCACTTATTTATATTCCAAAATTAAACACAGTATTTAACCTTTATCCATTTAGCTGGCATTACTGGTTTATTTTAATAGCATTTATTCCATCGGTACTGATATTTGAAGAATTAAGAAAATTAAATATAAGAGTTGTAAATAAGAAGACATCCAGGTCATCAAATGTTGCAGCTTAATACCTTTTATTTAATTGGTATAAATAATACATAATTTAAAAAAATAAGTTAAAATGTGATTATTAAAATAAAATTAATCTGGAATGGTTCCAATTTAGAAAAAATTCTAAAGCAAAATAAGTAAAGATTTAATCCTTAAGAAAAAAGGTGAAAAATGCAAATAGTAATAATGGGCTGTGGAAGAGTAGGTGCCCAGTTGGCAAACCTTCTCTCAGTTGATGGGCATAAGGTAAGTATCATAGATCGGGACCCCAAATCATTTAAAAGGCTTGGAAAGAGTTTCAAGGGAGAAAAAATAACAGGCTTTGGATATGATAAGGGGGTACTTGAAAAAGCAGGAATTGAACATGCAGATGCTTTTGCTTCGGTTACGCAGGGAGATAATAGGAATATAGTTGGTGCACTGATTGCAAAAAGGGAATATCAGGTTCCTATAGTAGTTGCAAGGATTTATGATCCTATAAGAGCAATTGCTTATAATAGATTGGGCATCACTACTATTTCACCTACAAGATGGGGCGCTAATAAGATAAAGGAGCTTATCTGCTATTCAAACATTTCAACGCAATTGAGTCTGGGCAATGGCGAAGTAGAGTTAATAGAAATAGAAGTTTCACCAAGTCTTACAGGTCATAGAAGTGAAGAAATTAATGTTCCTGGTGAAATAATGGTTGCTGCAATAACAAGACTCGGTAGAGCATTTGTACCTGTTGCCGGGACTGTAATGAATGATGGTGACCTGCTTCTTGTCGCGGTAGCTTCAAGTGCTATTCCGCAATTTAAGAGAATTTTAGGAATTTAGGGGGAATATGAATATTTTAATCATAGGAGCCGGCAAAATAGGAACAAGCCTTTCAAAAGATATGTCAGATAGAGGGCATAAGGTAAAAATAATTGAAAAAAGTGAAAAAGTTTGCAATGGTTTTGAAAAAATTACCAATGTTGAAATAATATGTGGTGATGGTTGTGACCTTCAGATTCTTGAAGCTGCCGGTATTAAAATTGCTGATGTGATAGCGACAGTGACTGGTGATGATGAAGATAACCTGGTAGTAGCCCAGCTTGCTAAATTGCAGCCAAACAGGCCAAAAGTGGTTGCAATAATAAATGACCCCAGGAATGCATGGCTTTATAAAAAAAGCTGGGGAATTGATGCAGCTGAGAGTCCTACTTCTCTTATATCCAAATTGATTGAGGAAGATATTGACAAAAAAAGTACTTCTATCTGATGATCATTAAAATTTTACAGAACTTCCTACCTTTATGGTATCGTCTTATCTTTTGAAAGGGCTAATATATTTTAGATACCTTTAACATACATGTCCGAAGTGGCTGCCCCGAGTTACAAAATTTCGAACCAGGTTTTTAATTTATTATTTGAAATAAAAAAACTTTTTTATTAATCAACTAGCATTTCTTTTAAAACTCTCTTAATCTCTACAATCTCTCTGTCATTTAATTGACCAGCTTTTTCCTTCAGTCTTATCTTATCTACTGTCCTAATTTGATCAAGTACTATCCAGCCTGTCTTTTTTTTAAAATTAATTTTAATTCTTGTAGGATACTGCCTTGATTTTGTGGTCATAGGTGCAATAATAATGGTACTTATATTTAAATTCATCTCGTTAGGCGATAAAATAACACAAGGTCTAACCTTTTTTATTTCATGGCCTTTGGTTGGATTGAGGTCTATCCAAAAAATATCATATTGGTAAATTACCATTCCCAGTCCTTATCAAAATCATTTCCTTCATTAATTAGCAGATCATCTTCACTTGCTTTGTGCATTTTCTTAAAACTGGCTCCCCATCCTTTTCTTTTTTCCTTAACAGCTTCAATAATTAATTTTTTATTTACTACTTTTATTTCTATCTCATTGTCAAGCTTGCACTCCTTAATTATATGAGAGTTTATCCTTATCCCTCTAGAATTGCCTATCTTAATTAATTTTGACTTCATAGTTTCTCCATTTTTTTGTAATTATATTGTAATTACATTATAGATTTAACCATATGAAATTGCAAGTTGTTATCGGTCTAAAATGGCTGGGGACTGTGAACAGAGTTAGAACCAGGATGATTGGTTTAAATGAGGATATTTCTATACCAGAATTGAGTTTTTAATATCTCATTTTCCTGTTTCTGAATATTCCCAAAAAGAAATTCCACATAGGAACCTTCTTCATATATTCAATATATTCACTACCAAACTTTTCGATATTATATCTGTCTTCAACTCCTGAGGCTATATAAAATAATATAACTGTAACAATACCAATTATTATTAGAGCAATTGCTTGATAGGCAAATAAAAATCCTATAGTAATTAATGAAAGTCCCACATATAGAGGGTGCCTCAATATTTTAAATATTCCTTTATGTATCATTCTGGTAGTATCTTCCAGACCTGATGTTGGTTTACCAATACGCTTTAAACTTACAAATGAAGATGCTATAAGAAATGTGCCAGCTATAAAAAAGATTATGAATATATACTGTAGATAAGTAATATCAGCTCTTTTGAACATAAAATTATCAAAGCTGGTCAACCCCAAGACAATTACAGAAATGAAAAGCCCTATACCAATTTCAGCAAATATTTCAAATCTTTTACGCTTTTTTGTACCTCTGGGCAAACATCTTATCAGAATTGCTATTCCTACTACACAGATTATTATATATGAAATAAAAGGCTTCATTATCGTTAAAAATAATCAATATATATTTCTAAATTATTATCATATAACCATAACCATTATATTTCAATTTAATGAATTTTTTAAAATAACGGTTTAAAAGTCTTTGATAGTCTGGCTTGGGATATTGAACACATTTCGAACTAAATATTACTAGGATATTATAGGGTTATCCTTAAAAGTAAGCTCACTAAATACTTCACTTGGAATAGAATCATAATAAAAGATATATTTGTTTTATTTGTACATGCTGGCTGCCCCGGGTTGCGAAATTTCGAACCAATTTTTGAAAGAAATCAATAAAATTAGGAGCCTGATTTTTTAATCTCTAAAAGTCTGATTAAATATAAAGAAAATTCAATTGTCATATTTCTACTTAATCTCGCATCTTCCCGTTTTGATTTTAATCGGTGTGATCCCTTATTTGACAGAAAATGTCTAAGGCTAGAAAGTAACTTTGCCTGATCATCTGAAATTAATCCCGATTCTTTAAATAAAGTTGCTACCTTATCAGAGTTCTTTTCATCTCCGCTTCTCCATTTATTTATATTTATTGTTTTTGCTATTTGTTCATAAAGCCTCTCTGTAAAGCTTCTTAATAAATCAATACAATTTTTATGGTCAAAGTCATCTCTCGCAACAGTCAATTTTTTATCAATCTTTTCTAGAGTTTCTTCTAGGTCATCAGGAAAACTAAATCTTCTAAACTCTTTTGTAAGCTCCTTTTTATCTAAATTTATCTCTAAATCTATCCCGCTTTCTAAATGAGAATCTAAATCCTTAATTAATAATTCATTAGACTGATTGAATAATTTACTCCATATTTTAATATGATCTTCATACAAGCTTGGGTATTTTCTATATTTACTTCCTATTTTATTATTAGCATCAAGAGCATCATTAAACCAGTTATATATTCTTTCAATTTGCAATGTTGAAAAAATGTTCCATTCATTTTTGAGTATATGAATAAGTAATTCAAATTGCTTTAACGCTAATTTGTTATTATAGTCTTCATAACCATCTATTATAAGGTTAAAAGCTTCATCAAATGACCCGATATGTATCAAGGTATTAAATATTGTTGGACCAATAACAAAATTTGATTTTGTTAATCTTTCTAATAATATATTTTTAAAATATGTTTTATCAGAGATTGATAAATTCAAAAAAAGTTTTCTAAGAAGAATTACCTGTTTATTTGCAAAATCAAAATCTTCGGGATACTGTTCTATATTGACTTCACTTCCCTGATCTGCGTATATGTATCTTTTGTGATTTCCAGTAATAATATAATTATTAGAATCTTCGACATAGACATTATTCAAGATAAGGTCTATTTTTTGCACAATTAATTCTTTTTTCATATTTTATTATTAAATTTAAATGTAAATTCATATTATAATAATACAGTAAAACATAAAAGTATTTGTTTATTTTAGAATTGTAATTTTTCACTTTCTATGTACCGCTTCTAACCAGTTATTTTCACTAACTATGTACCACTAAGAAAGGATTTTTTTCAGGTGCTTTGTACCACTTGGGAGAAGTTTTGGTTCTCCATCATTGTGCCACCCCATATTAACAAAGCTGTATAATGCTTCCAAAAAATAGGAGATTATGTTGCTAGGGATGTTACTGGCTGGGGAGGGAGGATTCGAACCATACATAAAAGTGGTGTCCCTGGGCAGATTCGAACTGCCGACACCAGGATTAGGAATCCTGTGCTCTATCCATCTGAGCTACAGGGACGCGCCAAAAATACTACCAGAGCCATAAAATTCTGTCAAAGAGACATCTTAACAATCCTATCTACCAGTTGTTCAAAGCTCATTCCTGCTTCTAATGCTGCCATGGGCAGTAAGCTGGTATCAGTCATTCCCGGGGAAGTATTCAGCTCGAGTACATACGGTATTTTGTTTTCTTTGTCAAAAATTATGTCTACCCTGGAAAGCTTATTACAGTCCAGTGCCTGATGTACCTTTAGAGCGGTTTCTTCTACCAGTTTAAGCTGGCCTTTATCTAATCTCGCAGGAACAAAATATTCGGTCTCATCTACAGAGAACCTGGAATCAAAGTCAAAATAGTCCTTTTTGGGAACTATCTCCACACTGGGCAGTACCTGTGGTTTGCCTTCACCAATTATACTTATGGCCAGCTCGCATCCCTTAATATATTTCTCAATTAAGATCTTTTTGCTGTAACCGAGGGCAGAAATAATTGCCTCAGAAAATTCCTCTTTTTTCTGAACCATCTTAATCCCCAGAGCAGAACCCTGGGCAGAAGGTTTGACTATCAGCGGAAGGCCCAGCTTATTTATTATTAAAGGTAACAGTTTGTTTGCCCCCAGCTCCCTGAAAGAACTATCGTTTAAAAAATAATAGGGCGGAGTAGGTATATTGTGCTTGGAGAATATTTGCTTGGATATTATTTTATCAAAACTTAGTATATTGGGGTATACTCCGGGCCCGGTATAAGGAATATCCAGGGTTTCCAATATCTCCTGTATAGTTCCATCTTCTCCGTCCTTGCCGTGCAGGGCTATATAGGCGGCATCAATATCTTCTTTCCTTAAATTTTCAATTATGTTCTGGTCTATATCCAGTTTTATTACATTGTAGCCTAACTTTCTTAAGGCATTGGATACCCTCTGGCCGCTTTTTATGGATACCTCTCTTTCCAGAGATCTTCCACCCATGAGTACTGCAATGTTTTTTTTCATTTTAATCACACTCTTTTAGTTAAAGCTTTTATATAATTTAATCTTATCTTTGATAATATTAGCCAGTATTTTGATTCCCTTGACAATGTTTTCAGGGTTTTCCGAACAGAAAGCAAGCCTTGCCTCGTTTTTGCCCCGGCCATCTGCATAAAACCCGCTTCCGGGCACATAAGCTACTTTACCTCTAACCGCGTCAGCCAGAAGTTCTTTTGTATTCAGGTAGGAAGGGAGCTTAAGCCAGATAAAGAAACCTCCTTCCGGCTTGGACCAGCTGCAGCCGGGAGGGAAAGTTTCGGAAAGGGTATCAAGCATAGCATTCCTGCGCTCCGAATAAATTATTTTAAACCTGTCAATATTATCAATCCATCCTGGATCAGAGAAATATTCAAAGGCTATCCTCTGGGAAAAGGTACTGGTACACAGGTCTGCAGCCTGAACCCCCAGGGTTAGTTTCTGTATTATAAGATGGGGGGCAACCACCCAGCCTATCCTGAAACCGGGAGCTAAAAGCTTGGACAGTGTACTCATGTATATAACATGCATATCGTCTTGCTCCTGGTCCAGATGCTTAATGCAGGGAACAGGCTTTCCTTCATAACGCAGCATGCCATAAGGATTATCCTCAATTATTACTGTATTGTATTGCTGGGCCAGTGACAGTATTTTTTTTCTCCTGGCCAGGCTGAGAGTTACTCCGCTGGGATTGGAAAAATTTGGAACCAGGTATATAAACTTAACTGCTTTATTGTCTTTTTGCAGCTGCTGTAGTTTTTGCTCTACCAGATCAGCTTTTATGCCCTTGCTATCTACGGGAATACCAATTATCTGGGGCTGATAGGATTTAAAGGAGTTAATTGCCCCGGCATAGCTGGGAGCTTCTACAATAATCAGGTCTCCCGGGTTTATAAATACCTTGGCCAGAAGGTCCAGCGCCTGCTGTCCGCCGGTAGTTATAACCATATCTTCTTCGTCAGCTTCAATATTTTCCAGCTTCATTACTTCTCTCAGTTTGGTTTTAAAAGGGTAATAGCCCTCAGAACTACTGTATTGCAGGCTGATATCTCCATCTATGGTCAGGGCTCTTTTTATATATTTTTCCAGTTTCTGGAAGTTAAGTGACTTGACCTCAGGATTGCCGCCGGCAAAAGAAATAATATCCGGCCGGGCAGATAAGGCCAACAGGTCCCTGATTTCAGAAGAGTACATATTGGCAATTCTATCTGCATAAAGATGTTTCCAGTAGTCAAATGTTATTTTTTTACTCATATGGTCCAATTAGAATAATGAAACTTGTTTTAGTAATATATATTAAAAGTTATAAAACTTCAAAAACCACTGTCTGGGTTATAAATGTTATAATAAAAGGAAATTATAATATAATTTAGATATGAAAACTACCATAAGAAATATCGGACTTAAAGAGTTTGGAGACCTGGACATAGAGTGTGCCAGCTGCAATTTCTGGTTCGATCACCAGGTACAAGGCGGCTTTAGCGCCAAGAATATATTTGATTATCTGAAAGGCAAACTTTACCAGTGGTCCAGTTCCCGTAAAGAAAAAGGTAGTGTAGACAGTTTTTTCCGTTATGGAGGAAAAGTTAAAGCATTATTTATAGAGGATGAGTGCGGCGGCATAATTATCTATGGTAAACCATACTTGTTTCCTAAAATAAAATCTTTTAATGTATATCCGCCTGATAACGATTCTATATTTATAGGCTGTATATTTGTAAAGCCTGATTACCGAAATATGGCTGTAGGGCAGAGGCTTCTTTTGTCTTTGGAAAAAGATATGGTAAAAAAGAGGGTCATGGCTCTGGAAATAATAGGGCAGCGAGATACATCCCTGAAAGAGCCAAGATCTCTGGTACCGGTTAAGTATCTGATTAAAAATGGGTTTTACATCAAGAAAAACGACAGCTGCTGGCCTCTTTTGAGGATGGATATAAACAGCCTGGTTCCTGATTCAAGATTGGAAAAAATATTAAGGCGGAATGTGGTCATTAATAAGAGGGTTGAAGCACCGGGCAGGCTGTATAACGGGTAGCCATAAATTAGCATTTGAAATATAAGTAAAATTGTTTATAATATACAAGCGGTGAAAGTTTTAACGCGGGGTGGAGCAGTCTGGTAGCTCGTCGGGCTCATAACCCGAAGGTCATAGGTTCAAATCCTATCCCCGCTACCAATTTTTACTACAGCTCCGCAAAGGTTATTATAAATCCATTACAATCCCTTATTAAGAATTCTTTTGCCTGGTACGGGGTTGGATGCAGTTTTCGGACTATGGTGACTCTTTGTTTTACCCAATCATAGAAACTGTCGATATTATCAATCTCGATATAGATAATTATGTTACCGCCACGATTCTCATTCATAAAATCTGGAATAAAATCCTTGAGGCTCTTTTTGGACTGAAACATTATTTCAACATCTTCACATCTCATAAGCGCCCAGTCCAAGTCGCCCTTTACCGGATCTCTAGAAATTAGTTCGAAGCAGCCCAGCATATTCTGGTAAAAATCTATGGTTTCCTGTACATTATCTACGATAAGGTTTGGTGTAAGCTTTTTAAGCATGGAATATATTTCCCCCTTATTAATGCTTATGTTAAAATCATACTCCAACCCTTACCTTTTGTATATATAAGTAAGGCAAAAACTATGTAAATATCATTACAATAATAGGCTTTATTTGCTATAATTTTTTAAAATTACCTAATTCTTTTAAGGAGCCAGATGCGAATTGCTGATTTGCCTAAATACAAATTGTTGCCCCGGGAGGAAGATAGGGTTAACCATATAATCGAAAGCCACCAGGGTGACCGGGGTATGGTTATACCGGTTCTGCAGAAAATACAGAAGGCAGTTGGCTTTATCCCTATTGATGTCCAGAAAAAAGTAGCTCACGAACTGGGCGTTCCTGAGAAAGAGGTTTACGGAGTAGCTACATTCTATTCTTTTTTTTCACTGATACCCAGGGGGAAAAACAATATCAGGGTATGCATGGGAACAGCATGTTTTGTTAAAGGGGGCAAAATCATTGCAGACCGGATACAGAAAGAGCTAAAAATCAAACCGGGCCAGACCACTCCTGACAGGAAATATTCTATTCAGGTAAACAGGTGCCTCGGTGCCTGTGGGCTGGCGCCAATAATAGTTATCAATGACCATCTATACCAGAAGGTAAACCCGGACGAGGTCATGGATATAATTTATTCTCATAAGGATTAGAAAGCAGAAAGGTGAATGGGATTGGTAAAAAAAGCAGATAAAATTACCTCCTTAAAGCAGCTGCAAAAAATCAAGCAGGATGTAATAGAGCAGAACCTCCTAACTGAACATGGACCCAGGTTTAAGATAACTGTGCATCTGGGAACCTGCGGTATAGCTTCCGGAGCAGAGCAGGTAAAAAAAGAGGTGCTGAAAAATATAGAAGACAGAAAACATAAGGATATCATATTTTCTACCTCAGGTTGCGTGGGCTTTTGTGCTCTGGAGCCAATGCTGACCGTTGAGTCCTATTTTGGAAAACCGGTAACCTATTATCAGCTGGATGCAGAAAAAATAGAACAGATTTTTAAAATACACCTGGGCCAGAATAAAATTGTAGAAGAGCTAGAACCCATTACTGAAGGTTCAGAGGTTAATGACTTCTATCGCTATCAGTATTCCCGGGTGCTCAGGAACAGGGGCCAAATTGATCCTTTAAATATCCACCATTATATCGCCCGTGACGGCTATTTTGCCCTGGCCAAGGCTTTAAGTCAGGGGGATGGTACCCAGATTATAGAGGCGGTTACCAAGTCAGGGTTAAGAGGAAGGGGAGGAGCAGGATTTCCTACCGGAGTTAAATGGAATTTATGCCGGCAGGCAGAATCAGCTGACGGGGTAAAATACATTGTATGCAATGGAGATGAAGGGGACCCTGGAGCTTTTATGGACCGTAATCTTCTGGAATCAGATCCTCATTCCATACTGGAAGGAATGCTTATAGCTGGCCTGGCAATAGGGTCACCTAAAGGCTATATTTATGTCCGGGCGGAATATCCCCTGGCGGTACAGACCCTAACTGCTGCGATTTCCCAGGCAAAACAGTATGGTTTAATTGGTAAGGGCATTATGAACAGTGATTTTGATTTTGATATCCAGATATATGAAGGAGCGGGAGCCTTTGTATGCGGTGAAGAAACTGCTTTGCTGAAGTCCATTGAGGGTAAAAGGGGTATGCCCCGCCCCAAGCCGCCTTTTCCTTCTGATGAGGGATTATACGGAAAGCCAACCTGTATCAATAATGTGGAAACCCTGGCCAATGTAAGCCAGATAATCCTTAACGGCCCCCAGTGGTTCAACAGCCTGGGGACAGAAACCAGCAAGGGCACTAAAATATTTGCCCTGGCAGGAGCGGTAAAAAATGTAGGTCTGGTAGAAGTACCCATGGGCATGACCTTAAGGGATATAGTATATAAAATAGGGGGCGGAATAGTGGGGGATAAAGCTTTCAAAGCGGTACAGATGGGAGGCCCTTCCGGAGGATGTATACCGGAGAAATTTTTGGATATACCGGTTGATTACGAGAAGGTAAAACAGGCCGGCTCTATTATGGGTTCAGGCGGGATGATTGTTATTGACGAGGATACCTGCATGGCCAATCTGGCCAGGTATTTTATGGATTTTATACAGGACGAATCCTGTGGCCAATGTGTTCCCTGCAGGATCGGCACCCGGAGGATGCTGGAGATACTGGAGAGGATAACCAAGGGCAAGGGGGAGGAAGAAGATCTGGAAAAACTGGAGAAGCTGGGCCAGGTTATCAAGGAAACTTCATTATGCGGTCTGGGCAAAACTGCTCCCAATCCGGTACTTAGCAGCTTAAAATATTTCAGGAATGAGTTTGAAGAGCATATCTCTACCAGAAAATCATGTGAGAGGTTACATATAAAGGCAAAGGTTAAGAAAGTTTAGGGAGAGCAATTGGCAAAGACACAATCACAGCAAACCAGTGAAAAAACTATGATCAAGGTGAATATAGACGGCAGGGCCCTGTATGCAGAACCCGGGTCCACCATACTGGAGACATGTCTGGCCCAAGGTATTTTTATTCCCCATTTATGTTATGATTCCCGGCTCCAGCCACAGGGAGCCTGCAGACTGTGCCTGGTGGAAGTAGAGTCCATGCCGGAAGCGGCGGCTTCCTGCGTAACCAGGCTGCAGGAAGGTATGAACATAAAGACCGATACCCCTCATATACGGGAACTAGTAAAAACCAATCTTCAGCTTATCATATCTGATCACCCCATGGATTGTATGACCTGTGAATCCTGCGGAAACTGTGCTTTACAGGACCTGGCGTACATGTATGATATTAAGGATGTGCACTATGAGGGGAAGATGCATGAAAAAAAAGTGTTTGCCGACACCCCCTTTATATACAGGGATAACCAGAAGTGCATATTATGCGGCAGGTGCGTAAGGATGTGTGATAATGTGGTAGGGGCTAATGCCATTGGATATGCGGGCCGGGGTTTTGAATGTGAGGTACTTTCTGCTTTTGAACAGTCACTGAAACAGACCGATTGTGTATTTTGCGGCAACTGTATCTCTACCTGTCCGGTGGGGGCACTGGCCAGCAAGCCCTATATGAGGTCGGCAAGGGTTTGGGAGGTATCCAGGGTGAATACCACCTGTCCTTATTGCGGGGTGGGCTGCAGTTTAACTCTACATGTTAAAAATAATAAGATAATCAATGTTTTTTCTGATACCGGAAAAAATTTACATCAGGGCAATCTTTGCGTTAAAGGAAGATTTGGCCTTGATTTTGTGGGCAGCAAGCACCGGCTCACCAGTCCCCTGGTGCGGACCAGCAGGGGCAGTTACCGGAAGACTGACTGGGATAAGGCCATAAAGAAAGTAGCAGACAGCTTAAACCAGATTAAAGAAAAATATGGTCCCGATTCCATAGCCTGTTTAAGCTCTGCAAAATGCACCAATGAGGAAAACTTTTTGATGTCCAAACTGGCCCGGGCAGCAATTGGCACCAATAATATTGATCACTGTGCAAGGTTGTGCCATGCTTCTACGGTAAGCGGGCTGATACCTACATTCGGAAGCGGGGCTATGACCAATTCAATAGATGACATAAAGGATGCCGATGTGGCTATCCTTATCGGCACCAATACCACAGAGGCGCATCCGGTTATAGGGTATGAGCTCATAAGATGTGTCCAGGAGGAAGGCTTAAAACTTATAGTTATTGACCCCAGGGACATACCCATAACCAAATATGTCCATTTACACCTGAGACAGAAACCGGGTACAGATATTGCGGTACTGCTGGCAATGATGAAAGTAATACATGAAAACAATCTCTGCGACACCCAGTTTATAGCCGGGAGGACAGAAGGCTTTGATGATTTCAGTCAGTGTTTTAAACATTTTTCAGTAGACCAGGCTGTAAACATATCAGGAGTGGACCGGAAAGATCTGATAGCAGCGGCCAAGCTTTACGGCTCAGTAAAAAATGCCCTAATATTTTATGCCATGGGGATTACCCAGCATACCTGTGGAACAGATAATGTCATAGCGATTGCCGATCTGGCCATGATGACCGGAAATGTGGGCAGGAAAGGGGCAGGCGTAAATCCCCTCAGGGGCCAGAACAATGTGCAGGGAGCCTGTGATATGGGGGCCTTACCGGATCTTTTAAGCGGATATCAGGGAGTAAGCCAGGATAATATAAGGTGGAGGTTTGAAAAGATGTGGCAGAGACCGCTTCCGGTTTCGAAGGGGCTTACGGTAACCGAAATAATAGATGGTGCCAATACCGGAAAGATAAAAGCTTTATACATAATGGGGGAGAACCCCATGTTAAGCGATCCGGATATCTTACATGTAGCCCAGGCTTTAAAGAAATTGGAATTTCTGGTGGTACAGGATATATTTTTTACTGAGACCACAGAGTTTGCCCATGTGGTACTTCCCGGAGTTTGTTTTGCAGAAAAAGATGGAACCTTTACTAATACCGAGAGGAGGGTCCAGAGAGTAAGGAAAGCAGTCCAGGCTCCCGGCCTGGCTATGGATGATTATAAAATCATAACCAAAATTTCTACCGCCCTGGGGTATCCCATGGAATACAGTCATCCTTCCCAGATAATGGAGGAAATTGCCAGCCTTACTCCCATCTATGGGGGGATAAGCTTTAGCCGGCTGGATGAAGGCTCTCTTCAATGGCCCTGCAGGCAGCAAGAGGATGCTGGGACCAGCATCCTGCATACCAATGGTTTCAGCAAGGGAAAAGGCAGTTTTATACCGGTAAAGCATCTGCCTCCAGCGGAAGTGCCGGATAAGGATTTCCCCTTTATTTTAACTACCGGCAGGTTGTTGTATCAGTTTCATACCAGGACCATGACCGGCAAGGTGAAGGGCTTAAATGAGCTGGCGCCTTTTAACCTGGTGCACATAAATGATGAGGATGCTCGGAAGATGGGTCTGGCTGAAGGAGACAGGGTTATAGTAAAGTCACGGAGGGGCCAGATAAAGGCCAGAGCGCTGATAAATTCAAAGATAAAGCCGGGAGTGGTATTTATACCTTTCCATTATTCAGATTCTCCTGCCAACCGGCTTACCAATCCGGCAGTGGACCCCAAGGCCAAGATACCGGAATACAAAGCCTGTGCAGCGATCATAGAAAAAGCGTAATGGAAGATATTATTGAATTTGGCCGGCAGATAGATATACAGAAAGTAAACAAAGACAGTAGACACAATGAAATAGATTATATACCGGTAGAAGCTGCACTGAAAATAATTCTAAACGGGCGCTCTGTTCTAAGCAAAGGGAAAAATATTATTTTTTACTGAAGATATTTCCAGGTATAATTGCCTGGACAAGGTTATAGGCTACATGGCCAGGGCAGGGAAGATTCAATATCTATTCAGGCAGCGAGCGGGTAAAATAAATGGAAGTTTCAGGGATAATACTGTGCGGGGGTCAAAGCAGGAGGTTTGGACCCAATAAGCTAAAACTTAAAATTGGAAGACTCCCCCTGATAATAAATCAGATATTTAAATTAAGCTTTTTCTGCACCCGTATTATCTTAAGCACCTCTACTGAAAATAAGGCTGTTTTAACCGGTTACCTGCATAAAATAGACCGCTATGTTAAACCATTTGCTTCCTGTATGCATAAATTAAAGGGAGAAGAATTTTTTTTGCCCCCCGTTGATTTAGTGGAAGACAACCCCATGTTTACCTTCCGGGGCCATTCTGGCCCCATGATTGGCCTGTATTCGGGGCTGCAGAAAGCCAGGTGCAAATACAGTCTGGTGGCTGCTGCTGACATGCCCCTTATAGGGTACAAACTGTTAAAAATGATGAAATCGGAAGCGGTTAAGGGAAAAAAGGATGCATATATAATAAGGACCGACCGGGGCTATGAATCCTTATGTGGAATTTATTCCAGGAATTGTTTAAAGGTGATGGAAAAGAATATCCTGAATTCAGAACTGAAGATATCTGATTGTTATCCCCTGCTTGAGGTTAAGATCTTAGAGTTTGAACAATGGCGCCGGCAGGGCATTGATGAATTAAATTTTATAAATATAAACAGAAAAGCAGACTACCATAAATTTAAACAGGTCTGGGGACCTGATTACAGCAGCTATACGGATTTTATCAGCAGGTGGTCTGAATTATTCTTTAGGTAAACTGACAGCTGGCTAAATTTTTTTTCATTTTTCCATTATAATCTAGCTTATGTATTTAGAATCAGCGAAAAAATTTTTATATGGGGTTACAGCGGCGGCAGCTATAATTTTGCTGAGTATTTCTCTTCTATCCTGTTCTGCTGTAGAAGATCTGGAAAGAAAGATAATTAACCGGTTTACCAGTGAAGAGAGCCTGGACAGGGCAGTTGAGACCACCCAGGATTTTTTCGATGCACTGATGGCCAAAGACTATCAGCAGGCGTATCAGATGATAAGCAGCCAGGATAAACAGGAACACAGCTATGATCAGTTTGTCCAGGAGTTTGATGATGTTACCGATATAATATTTTTTGAAATAAACTGGGTTGAGGTAAAAAATAATATAGCGGTGATAGGTATAGATTTTATGGATTCATATGATGGCGAGGAAAAGCTGTATAAAGACCAGGAAGTATCTCTGGTAAAAGAAGATGAAGAATGGAAAATAAATTTTTGGAAGTAAAGTAAAATCAAAATATAGAAAGGCATACAGTTGAAATTACTATTTTTAGGCGATATTTTCGGGAAGCCGGGAAGAGATGCAATAAAGAATAATCTGGCCCAGCTGGTAAGCAAACAGGAAATCGATGTGGTAATTGCCAATGGAGAAAATGCTGCAGGAGGCCTGGGCATTACTCCCAGAATAAGTGATAATCTTCTGGGAATGGGCATTGATGTATTAACCAGCGGAAACCATATCTATAAGAAAAAGGAGATATACGAGTATCTGGAGCAGCAGCCGAGACTGCTTAAACCGGCAAACTATCCCCCCTCCACCCCGGGCAGGGGGTTCCATATATTTTCCAATCAGAATACAGGACAGAAGAATATTGCGGTAGTAAATATTTGCGGCCGGGTATTTGTGGAAAACCTGGATTGTCCTTTCAGGCGGATAGAGGATATTCTGAGGAAAATAAAAAAAGAAACCAATGTAATTATTGTTGATTTTCATGGTGAAGTTACTTCGGAGAAGGTAGCCATGGGCTGGTTTCTTGATGGCAGGGTGAGTGCGGTTATAGGAACCCATACCCATGTTCAAACTGCGGATGAAAGGATCCTGCCCAATGGAACCGCTTATATCACCGATGCCGGTATGGTAGGTCCCCGGGATTCGGTTATAGGAGTAAAAAAAGAGATAATAATTGAAAGATTTATAAAGGCAATGCCCCATAAGTTTGAAGTGTCAAACTCTGATGTGTGGATAAATGGAGTGGTTTTAGATATCGATATGGCTACCGGGCATGCCAATAGTATAGAGCGTATAAATATGGCTGCAGACTGACTACAGCCTTCCGTAGATCCTGGTAAAATCTGTCAGTCTCTGGGCTGATGTGTGGTCCAGCCGGTATTGGGGGCAAAGAGCCCATTTCCAGTTATGGCCTACAGTAGCCGGAAGGTTCATCCGGGCGCTGCTATCCAGGCCCAGTACATCCTGCATGGGTGTAATACAGGCTTCTGCTACAGACTGCATGGCCAGCCTTATAAGTTCGAAGTGTACATTATCTTTATCTATATGTTTGCCGGTGTACTGGTCCAGCCGTTCTTTTTGTTGGGCTGTAGCTTCGTTAATATACCAGCCAATGGCAGTATTATTATCATGGGTGCCGGTGTAGGCAAAACAGTTGCAGTCATAGTTATGGGGCATGTAGGCATGGTCATCCTGCCCAAAGGCAAACAACAATACTTTCATGGTGGGGAGCCGGTAGTGGTTCAATACCTCCCTTACATCATCAGTAATGTATCCCAGGTCCTCTGCTATTATGGGCAGCTGCTTGTACTGTGACTCAAGATGGTCAAAAAAATCATATACCGGAACCTTCACCCAGCTTCCATTTATGGCATCCTTTTCTGTGGCGGGAATCTCCCAGTAAGCAACCAATCCCCTGAAATGGTCTATCCGGGTAAGGTCAAACAGGCTAAAGTTATGGGCCAGCCGGTTTGACCACCAGCTGTACCGGTCGGCCTTTATCCGGTCCCAGTTATAAACCGGGTTTCCCCATAGCTGTCCCTGGGAACAAAAATAATCGGGAGGGACTCCGGAAACAGCCAGCGGCTGGCCTTCATTATCTAATTTAAATATATGGGGGTTTGCCCATACCTCAGCGCTGTCCATAGATGGGTATATGGGCATATCACCTATTATTTTAATATTTTTATGGTTACAGTAGTTCTTTAAATCCATCCATTGCCTGTAAAGGCTGTATTGTATAAATTTTTCTTTTTGAATCTGGCTGCTGTACTGTTTTTGTATCTGGTTTAATGAGTCAGGGTCTCTGTTTTTTAATTCCGGTGGCCATTGATTCCAGGGCCGGGAACAAATATTAGATTTTATGATAGTAAACAGGCAGAAATCATCCAGCCACCAGCCATAGTTTTGGCAAAAAGGGTTAAAATCTTCAGGCGGCTGCTGGCTAAAATTTATCATTGCTTCATTTATTAAGTTTTTCTTTAAATCCCAGGCAGACTGGTAATCAACTCCTGTTTCTTGTGGTTTAATTGGTGGAGGTATGTTTGCAGGATTAACCAGCTGCCTATCAGCTAATTCTTCGATGCTGATAAACAGGGGGTTTAAGGCAAAAGCCGAACTGCTGCTATAGGGGGAATGAAAATCCCCGGCAGAGGTAGGGTTTAGAGGCAATATCTGCCAGTATTTCTGACCGGCCCGGGCAAGGTAGTCGGCAAAATGATAGGCACCGCTGCCAAAATCCCCCAGGCCATAAGCAGCAGGGAGTGAGGTTATATGCAGCAGAATTCCGCTACCCCTTTCCATATGGCCCTCCTTCTGCATGTAGCATGGCTAGGGGGAAAACTTTTAGTATATCCCCAATGAATATATTACCGCTTTCTATTTTCTCTCCGGTTAGCAAATTGTATAAATTAGTATAAGGAATGGTGGTGCGGGTATTCTGGTATACTGCTTTTCCCAGAGGTTTTTGGTTAAAACTAACCAGTTGGGTAAAAAACCGGGGGGCAATGGTTATTATACTCTGGGAGCCCAGATTTCTGGAAAAAGCTACGATATTGTATTTAAATCTGCCTTTAATTGGCAGGGGCTTAAAATCTCCCTTAATAAACAGGTTTTGGTATTTAGTTCTTGCCTGCAGGGCTTTATAAATTAAAAATAGCTTGGCCAGGTCGGATTGCCGGTCATCTAAAATTTGGCCGGCCAGATTATTAGAATCTCTTTTTCCCTTTATATCCTGCAGCATTTTTATCCTCCGGCCATAGTTTACAGGCCTCCGGTTATCAGGGTCAACCAGGCTGAAATCTTCCAGCTCGCTTCCCTGGTAGAAGTCAGGTATTCCCGGACTGGTAATCTTTATCAGGACCTGGGACAGGGAACTAAATGACTGAAAATAACTTATCTCGGTTACCCAATGGCTAAAATCATCCATAAACCGGCTGTCTTCGGTGAGCCGGTCAAAAAAGAGAATGAATGCCTTTTCATATCTGTTATCCGGCCTGATCCAGGCAGTATGCACCTTGGCTTCCCTTACTGCCTTAATAATATAGGACTGCATTCTTGATTTGAACTGTTTCTGATGGTCAGAAGTCCAGGCTCCAACCATAGCCTGGTAAAGAAAATATTCATCATTGCGGTCAGGATAAAAACTGTTGCCAATCCTGGTTCTCTTGGATTGATTTAATTTTTTCCAGAGCTTTAATTTTTGCTGCCATCGCCCGGGTATTTCAGATAAAACATTTAACCGTAACCGGGCATCCTCGCCTCTTTTGGTATCATGGGTGGAGGTAGCATTCAAGCTGCGGGGCCAATCTGATTGCCGGTTCTGGCAAAAATGATAAAAATCAGCTAGTTTTATGCCGAATTTATCCGGGGATGAGCCTACCTCATTTAAACTTAACAGGCGATTATATTTATATAGAAGGGTATCTTCAAAACCCTTGGCCATCAGGGGACCTGTAAGCTGTTGAAATCTTGCTTTAAATTTTTTATGGCCTGCTTTTTTAAAAAGACGGGCTATAAATTTTATCTCCCCCACCAGGTGAGGCTGGCTGGCTGCAGCCTGCCTCACTGCCTGATTTAAAAATTTCTGATCCTGCCGGCTGGCTTTGGTGTTAATATAAGTGCGGTACACAGGGAATGCGGCTAGAAGTGCGGTCAGGGCTGCAGTCAGGCTGCGGGGGCTGAAATCTTGGGCATCCGGTAGGCTGGGAGCAGTTTTTAAGAGCTGGCGGGCAAGATTGTCCAGGTCTCCCTGCATATGCTTTTCCAAGATCATTTTTTTTGCCTGGTAGGCCATGGAGCTGAAATCATTATGGTTTCCGGTAAAGCTTTTATATATCCGGTCAAAAGCTGCCTGGTTCCGGGTGTTGCAGAAGATGCCGTTTAGCTGGTTTAAATAATCATAGCCGGTAGTCCCGTAAACCGGCCACTCTGCAGGCAGATTTTCCTTCTGCCCCAGTATCTTTTCCACTAATATAAACCGTAACCCCAGATATGACTTCAGTCTTTTTAGATACTGGAGAGGGTTATAAAGGCCATCTATGTGGTCAACCCTTACCCCCTGTATAATTTTTTTACGGGCTAATTCTTTCAGGGCCTGGTGCATATAATTAAAAACTTCTTTTCTCTCGGTAGCCGCAGAGATAAGGTGGTTGATGGTAAAAAAACGGCGGTAGTTTATAAGCTCATTGGCCATTTTATAATAACTCAGCCTGAAATTTTGCTTATGGGCCAGGCTGAAATAAAGAGAGGAATCCTGATTTATTTTTCCCAGTAGCTGATCTATATAGTTCTTTATTTTACTGTCATTATTATAAAGCTGGTATAGCCTGGCAGTATCAGGTTCCGGCAGTAAATCATTTAGTTGCGGTGGAGCGCTGTCATTAAAAATTGCTGAATAAGTATTCAGGCTCAAGGGGAAAAGATGCTGATAATATTTAAAGCATAATCCTTCCGGCGCCAGTACCACCTTTATCTTCCCCTGGCTGAAAGCCTTACGGTGAGCCTGACCCAGAAAGGGAGCCAGCAGCCTGCTTTTGAGCTGGGGCGAAGGGTGGTTCCAGTCAATATCAAAATATTTAGAATATTCAGATTTTTTACCCCGGTAAAATATATCCAGTATCAGGGGGTTGTCTTTAACATAAGCCATATGATTGGGAACAATATCCTGCAGCCAGTCTATGTTTAATTCCTTGAGTTCGGCCGAAAGTTTTAATAACTGGCTGTAGCCTCCCAGCTGCCTGCTTACCCGGCCGCAGTCTATGGTGTCATAACTGCTGCCTTGAGAGCGGTACTCTAAAACCGGGGAGGCATACAGGGTATCTATTCCCAGCTGGCTGAGATAGCCGGCAATTTTTTGTGCTTGGGAGAAATTAAAATCGGATGAGAACTGAATCCTGTAAGTAGCAACAGCCATTACAGGCTCCTTGAGGGCATATACTGGTCCAGCTGTTTAAAATTCTGAACCCATTGCCGGGCATTGGAATCACCGCTTTCTGCAGTTTCAGCCATCTGGGGGTATATATCTCTGCTGATATAGAAATAAAGAGTCTGGGCTTCCCACAGGTCATAATCCAGGTTTAGCGGCTCCATAATCTGCAGCAGGTTCTTGATGGTGAACAGCAGAAGCTTGTCCCGGGGAGTTTCATATAGTTTCCTGATCATCTGTTTTATGGTCTTGCTGGCAACGTATCCTATAACCTGCTGGTCTGGCTTTATGGGCCAGCGCCCTATTTCTTCTACCAGCTGGCGCAGCTTTTTGGTTTTAGCCTTGCGGTCTGCAAGAATTACCTGAAGATCGGTATTGAAAATAAATTTGAGGACATTGAAAAAAGTTTCCGGCAGGGGAATGTTCATCTGGTTCATAGCCTGCATAACCGGATAATTATGATCATAAATCTGACGGTATTGCTGTTCTATCTCTTTTAAGGCTGGCCTGGTAACCATGGAAATTATCTCTCTCTGTTTATCCTTAAACAGGTGCCACAGAGAGTAGTTGTGGGATCCAAAGTACTCGTCCATCAAGGACATGGTCTGGGGGATGTCGCTTCTTAAAAAAGTTTCCTTTATATGTTTATGTATGGGTTCAAAAGGCTGTTCCTGTCCGTTATGGTGTATGCCCCCGATAAGATTGTGGTCTCCCAAGTGCAGAACCGCAAACTTTAATCCGGTTTTTTCCAGGGTAATGGTAGAAGTAAGGCTGCAGCGGCCTATGGCCATCTTCTGCCTTCCCAGTTTTATCCTTTCATATATGTGGCTGTCTATCCGGTAACAGTATAAAGCGGTATGTTCGGGGTATTTTTCAAATATCGATGACAGGGCATAATTGGCTCCCACCCTCAGCAGGTCTAAAACTGAAGGCGCTACCAGTTTCCGGTAGACCTGTTGCCCATTTTCAAACCGGGTCAGATTACTGGGGGCCTGGGCCAGTATTTGAGTAAATTCCTGATGGAGGTCGCGGGAAGTAAGCTGCTGTATAAGCTGCAGAGCCCTGGCTGCATACATAAGCACCTGTACAGTTTCTATTCCCGATATCTCGTCAAAGAACCAGCCGCAGCTGGTAAATATTAGCATGGCATGCCGCTGTAGTTCACATAATTTTAGTACAGTTACCTGCTCCGAATGGTTTAGTTCCCTGATCTGGTATTTGGAAAAAAATTTTTCTAGGTTATCCTGTTTTCTATTCAGGATAACTTCAATATACCCGTTTCTGGCCTCCCAGGGGTCGGATAAGTAACTGGAGGCTTGTTGCTGGTAAACTTCTGCGCTGCGCTCAGAAAGCCAGTTCATAGCCTGGCGGAGAGGTTTTCTCCACTGCTGGTTCCATTCCGGATGGGCACCAGTGTTGCAGCCGCAGTCCTCCTGCCACCTTCCCACCCCATGTACGCAGCTCCAGGAAGAATTTTCAAATATTTCAACTTCATTCTGGGGAGGGTGGTTTTCCAGGTACTGGCCGTAATTGGTAATCCGGGCCAGGTTATTGGCCTGGATATGATGCAGGCAATAGGAGAGGGCCATTTCGCCAAACCGGTGATGGTGCCCGTAGGTTTCCCCGTCAGTGGCAATATTTACCAGTTGGGGGTTGTCATCATCACTGAAGGCAGATACCAGGCGCTGGGCAAACTGCTGGCCATTGTCCAGAAGGTTTCCAAAACCTACATCATGGGATATGGGGCCGTCATAAAAAAATATGGTTATGCTGCTGCCGGAAGGAAGGCTTATGCGATAGGGCAGCCTGGTATCAATTTTCCCTCCATCTACTTCTACCCATTGCCGGCTGCCGGCTTCCTTTACCCTACGGGCCTGACCGGGAGCCAGTATGACAAATTTTATTCCTTCCTGGGCCATAAGGTCTAAAGTGGCCAGATCCACTGCTGTTTCCGGAAGCCACATGCCTTCCGGGAACCGAAAAAAATGGTGCTCAAAATCTTTAATTCCCCAGATGACCTGGGTTCTTTTGTCCTTCTGGCTGGCCAGGGGCATTATCATATGGCTGTAGCACTGGGCCAGGGCAGAGCCGTGTCCGGAAAAGTTCTTCTGACTGATGCGGTCTGCTTCCAATATAGCTTCATAAATTGGCCTGCGGTTGGTCAGCAGCCAGGACAGCAGGGTGGGACCAAAATTAAAGCTGATTTTAGAGTAGTTATTTACTATATCTATGATTTTAGCTTCCTGGGAAATTATCCTGGAAGCAGTATTAGGACCATAACATTCAGAGGTTATACGATCATTCCAGTCATGGTAAGGGTATGCTGAATCCTGTAGTTCTACAAACTCCAGCCAGGGATTTTCCCTGGGCGGCTGGTAAAAGTGCCCATGTATGCAGATAAATCTATTCATAGTTAAATTTTATTTTATTCACAGCTTTTAATCAATATCGCCAGTTATATCTTTTTATACAGATTAAAACTGTTGCCCTGCAGGGTTAAGTCTTTACCCGGTGAGATTTCTTTATCCGCGGCAGGGCCGGGACCCAGCCAGGCGGTATCTGCTGAAGAGAGGACCCTTGAATAACGGCCGGAAGGTATGTCCAGGCTTATGTTGGTGGGGTTTGGATTAAAGGAAGCTATGGAATAAAAGCTTAAATCTTGCTTCTTTTTTACTATCATCATGACATTTTTTTTCTCATCGGCACTAACCCTTATGTGGGATTGGTTAATGCAGCCCAGGGCTGGATATTTTTTGCGCAAAGATATAAGGGTGCTGTAGTAGGAAAAGAGCGCCTGCTGTCTTTTATTATCCAGTTTGGACCAATCCAGTATGGACCGGGCAAAGGTATCCACGCTCTGGGGATCAGGAGGTTCTCCTTCTTGCATGAATTGCGAAAATTCCTCTTTTCTTCCCTGCCTTACTGCCCGGGCCAGCTGCTGGTCTTTATGGCTGGTAAAATACAGGAACGGATTGTCTTCCCCATATTCTTCGCCCATAAACAGCAGGGGTATATAGGGGGAGAATATGACCAGGGCGGCAGCCAGCTTAAGGGCTTCAAAGCTTACCAGTGCAGATAGTCTCTGCCCCTTCATCCGGTTGCCTATCTGGTCATGGTTCTGTATGAAGGCAATAAATTTATGGCCGGCCAGTCCCCGGGCGCTGTTTCCATGCTTTCTTTTCCTGTATACCGAGTAGTTTCCATCAAATACATAGCCGCAGGTTAATGCTTTTTTTAGATGACTTAGGCGGCCAAAATCAATATAGTAGCCTTCCCTTTCCCCGGTAAGCAGTGAATGCAGGGCGTGATGAAAATCATCATTCCACTGAGAATCCAGCCCATAACCGCCCTCTTCTTTCCCCTTTATTATCCTGGTGTCGTTGAGGTCGCTTTCTGCTATAAGCCAGTGGGGCTTACCAGAAACAGCAGAAAATTTCTTTACTGCTTGTCCCAGCTGGGATAAAAAATGCCGGGCGCTAAAGTCAAATATACCATGCACTGCATCCAGTCTCAGGGCATCGATATGGTAGCGGTCCAGCCAGAAAAGCGCGTTTTGAATCCAGTAATTTCTTACCTGGTCGCTGTATTGTTGATCAAAATTTACAGCCTGGCCCCAGTTGCTTTGATACCTGGAGGTAAAGTAAGGGGCAAAATCAGTCAGGCAATTTCCTTCCGGGCCCAGGTGATTGTAAACTACATCCAGTATCACTGCTATTTTTCTGCTGTGGGCTGCGGTTATAAGCCGGGCCAGCTGCTGCGGCCCACCATAGGAATTTTGCACCGCAAAGGTAAAAACCCCGTCGTAGCCCCAGTTACGTTCACCGGAAAACTGGGCTACAGGCATCAGCTCAATGGCATTAATTCCCAGATTTTTTAAATAATCTAATTTGTCTATTACTCCCTCAAAGGTTCCTTTCCGGCTGAAAGTCCCTACATGCAGCTCATAGATGATCCATTGGTCCAATGGAGGAGGCTTCCAGGTATCAGATTCAGGCATCAGGGATTCTATATCCAGGACGGCAGAGGGGCCAAATACCCCTTCAGGCTGCCAGAAGGAGGCAGGGTCCGGTCTTTTTTTGCCATCTTCCAGTATATAGTAGTAGAAGTCGCCCGGCTGTGCATCTACTATGGCCTGCCAGTAGCCATGAAGGCTTCTGGCCATAGGGTACAGGGAGGTAGAGCGGCCATCATTTATGTGCAGGCTTACCTGTCTGGATAAGGGAGCCCAGAGCTTGAAACGGCAGGTGCCGTTTTTTAATAATTTATGTCCTATAGGGGTCATGGCACATATTTTAAAACTACCAGAGCCAGAGGCGGCAGGGTCAGGCTTAATGAATAGGGCTGGCCGTGGCAGGCAATACCCTGGCTATACTGGCCGCCCAGATTTCCGGTATTGCTGCCGCCATAGGTCTGGGAGTCAGTATTTATTATTTCCTGCCAGAATCCTTTTTGCGGTACCCCCAGGCGGTAACCGGTTCTGGGAACTGGCGTAAAATTGGCTGCTATCAGTAACACCTGCTGGCTGTCTTTTGCTTTTCTCAGATAAGATATTATGCTGGATTTGTAATCATTGCAGTCTACCCAGCTGAATCCCTGGCCGGAAAAATCCAGCTGGTGCAGGGCGGGCTCATTTCTGTATAATTGGTTAAGGTCACTTACCAGCTGTTTAATTTTTTGATGGGGCTCAAAGTCCAGCAGATGCCAATCCAGGCTGCGTTGATGACTCCATTCAGAAAACTGGCCCAGCTCAATTCCCATAAACAGCATTTTTTTTCCGGGCTGGGTAAACATATAGGCTAAAAGAAGCCTCAGGTTGGCAAACTTCTGCCAGTTATCGCCGGGCATCTTTCCCATCATGGATCCTTTTCCATGGACCACTTCGTCATGGGATAAAGCCAGCATAAAGTTCTCCTGGAAGGCATAAATTAAGCGGAAAGTTAACAGGTCATGGTGGTGTTTCCTGTAAATTGGGTCTTTTTTCATATATTCCAGGGTATCGTGCATCCAGCCCATGTCCCACTTCATGCCAAACCCCAGCCCCCCAACATAAGTGGGCCTGGAAACCATGGGCCAGGAGGTTGACTCTTCGGCTATGGTCTGTACATGAGGAAAATGCTGGTAAATCTGCAGGTTAAGTTTTCGTAAAAAATCTATAGCTTCAATATTTTCATTTCCCCCGTATTTATTGGGGATCCACTGGCCATCTTTTCGTGAATAATCCAGATACAGCATGGATGCCACCGCATCCAGCCTCAACCCGTCAATATGGTATTTATCCAGCCAGAAAAAAGCATTGCTTATCAGAAAAGACTGTATTTCTTTCCTGCCGTAATTAAATATCAATGAGTCCCAGTCAGGGTGAAGGCCTTTTCGGGTATCTGCATGCTCATAGAGATGGGTTCCGTCAAAAAAGCCCAGGCCATGTTCGTCCTTGGGAAAATGCGAGGGAACCCAGTCCAGTATTACTCCTATACCCTGCTGGTGTAAATAGTCTATAAGGTACATGAAATCCTGGGGGCTGCCGTATCTGGAAGTTGGGCCAAAATAGCCGGTAATCTGGTAGCCCCAGGAACCGTAAAAAGGGTGTTCCATTATCGGCATAAATTCCACATGGGTAAAATAGGTCTGCTTAATATATTTGGCCAGCCGGGGAGCAAGCTCCCTGTAGGTTAACCTTTTGCCATCTTCCTTTCTGGCCCAGGAACCTATATGCATTTCGTATACCGAGATTGGGCCATCCAGCCTGTTTATTTCTTTCCTGCCCTTAATCCACTGTTCATCTTTCCAATGATAATCAAGGTTGGAGACAACGGATGCGGTCCGGGGAGGCTTTTCAAAATAAAAGCCGTAAGGATCCGGCTTGTCCACACTGTAGTGATTGTATCTGGATATCAGGTGATATTTGTACTTGGTACCCTCGGTTATGCCTTCCAGGTACCCTTCCCAGATACCCGAGCTTCCCCTGGGTCTCAGGGGGCAGCTTTCCTTGTCCCACCCATTGAACTCACCAAATACCGATACTTTTTTAGCATTGGGCGCCCACAGGGCAAAATAATAGCCGTGTTCTAAAGGGTGGACTCCCATCTTTTCATATAACTTAAAATGGTTGCCTTCATTGAAAAGGTATATATCTTCTTCAGTTAGCAGGGTTGGTGTTTTTTTTCCCATAGGTTGCAAATAATTACCATTTTTATTAAAGCTATCAAAGTTGGCAGGCAAAAGCAATTAAACTTTTTTTATGTTTCACATTTATACCGGTTAGAGTGATAATATAATTAACTTAAGCAAGAAGGGGGAAATTTTATGCAGGTGGCTTTGTGCTCTACAGAAGCGGTTCCTTTTGCCAAAACCGGCGGTATGGCAGACGTGGTAGGTGCTCTGCCCCGGGCATTAAAGACTCAGGGCGTAGAATGTATGGTGATTATGCCTTTTTACAGCTCACTGTTGGAGAAAGGCTATGATTTTAAGCTGGTAAAAGGCGGTCTGAATGTGCCCATGAATGATTACCAGGAAGAATTCTATGACCTTCTGGAGTGTAATCACCAGGGCATAAGATTTTTATTTATAAAAAACGATAATTTTTTTAACCGCAATCACATATACGGTACCCCCAGGGGCGATTACCGGGATAATCCCATAAGATTCGGCTTTTTCTGTAAAGCTATTTTAGCTGCTTTGGAAGAATTGAACCTGGCCCCGGACATAATTCATTTAAATGATTACCACTGCGCTTTAGTCAGCCTGTATCTGCATCAGATAAGAAGCCTAAATTTGCCGGGAAAAGAATTTTTTGACCAGACTGCTACTGTATTTACCATTCATAATCTTGCCTACCAGGGTATTTACGGCCGGCAGGTGCTGGATATGATAGGGGTGGGTCAGCAGTATTTTTCCATGGACAGGCTGGAGTTTTATGGCAGTGTAAATTTTATGAAAGGGGGCATAATTTTTTCTGATAAAATAACTACGGTAAGCCCCACCTATTCCCGGGAGATACTGACCCCCCGGTACGGAGAAAAACTGGAAGGCATACTGAAGTCCAGAAAAAAAGATTTAACCGGTATAGTAAATGGAATTGACTATAGCCTGTGGGATCCTGAAAATGATAACAGCCTGTGCACCAACTATGGCCGGGATGATCTTAAAGGCAAAGACCAGTGCAAGAAGCATTTGCTTAACAATTATTTTAACCACGGCAGCTCCCGGGCCCCCCTGGTGGGAGTGGTATCCAGGCTTTCTGCCCAGAAAGGTATGGACCTGATAGGCCAGTCCCTGGACAAGATTATAGGTATGGGATTTTTTATGGTGGTGCTGGGGACCGGAGATCATAGCTACCAGAAGCTGCTGCAGGATTACCAGGCAAAATATAAGGGAAATCTGAGTGTAAATATAACCTACAGCGACAATTTGGCCCGGCTTATATATTCAGGCTGCGATATGTTTTTGATGCCCTCCAAATATGAGCCATGCGGGTTAGGCCAGCTTATAAGTCTGCGTTACGGTACGGTGCCGGTGGTAAGGGATACAGGAGGGCTGTCTGATACCATAAAGGCCGTAGGGAACCAGCAGGATGTGGCGGATGGGGGAACCGGGTTCAAATTTGGTGAGTATAGCAGCTCCCATATGCTTAAAGCATTGAAAACCGCCCTTTCCTTTTACGGTAATAAAAGCCTGTGGAAGAAAATCATGGCAAACGGCATGAAGTGTGACTTTTCCTGGAAAGCATCGGCCCTAAGTTACAAAAAACTGTATATTAGTATAAAAAAATGAATATAAGGGAAAATACAGATAGCCCTACCTTCAGAAAGTTAAACATCCTATATCAGATATCCAAGTATGTATCTTCCACCCTGGACCTTTCCAAGATATTAAAGACTATTCTTACCGGCGTAACTTTTGGCAATGGGTTTGGTTATAACCGGGCCTATCTGTTTCTTGCCGAGAAGAGTGACCAGTACCTGGCGGGTAGGCTGGCAGTAGGACCGGACAATGCCCAGGATGCAGCTAATATCTGGCAGCAGATACAGGAAAAGAATTTTTCTCTTGAAGATTTCCTGACCAGAAACAGCAAACATCAATATGACCATTATTACTCCCAGCTGGACCAGAGGGTTAGAAACATAAAGATTCCGGTTGACTCCCGGAAGCTGGTAGCCAAATCTTATCAGGACAATGAGATAATCAATGTAGATTTAACCGCTCCCGGATTTGATCGGGAACAGATAGAGAGTGAAATACTGACCTTGATTGATTATGAAAAGTTCTGCCTGATACCCCTGGCTTCGTTCAACCGCCGGCTGGGAGTGATGATAGTGGATAATAAATATAATCACAGGGAGATTACCGCTGATGATATAAGTTTTTTATATATGCTCAGCCAGCAGGCTGCCCAGGCCATTGAAAATGCCAGTGCCTACAGGGATCTTAAAGATATAGTAAGCCGGCTGGTTAAAGTCAATGAAAAGATCAACTACCTTAAGGAATATAATGAAAATATACTGGAAAATATACCCATAGGTATATGTGTGGTTGATAATAAGTTTGATATTAATGCCTGCAATTCCAGTTTCTGCCTGATGGCAGGCAAAGAAAAGCAGCAATTGATGGGCATGCACATTTCCTGGGTTCACTTACAAATCAGGGGCAGGAACATAAAAAGGATTTTAAAAAAAGTGAAAAATGCAGCCAAAAATCGCTCTCTTAGCCGGGCTGCCATGGATTTCGGACAAGGAGGGAGGATCTGTAATCTGAACCTGTCCATGCTAAAGGATATGAAGGGAAGAATTGATGGAATAATTATAATAATTGACGATATAACCGAACAGGTAAACATGGAAGAAACCATGGAAGAACTGAAGAGGCTGGCCCAACTGGGAGAGTTTGCGGCCCATGTGGCCCATGAAATAAGGAATCCCCTGGCAGCCATAGGAGGGTATGCCCGCAGGCTAAAAAAGGGGCATCTGGCAGGCCGGGGTGCTGATATGGAGAGCATGGATATAATTATCCAGGAAGTAGAGAGGCTGGAAAATATAGTTAACAGTACCCTTCAGTACAGCCAGGATAAAAGAGAAGTTCTAGCTGAAGATATAAGTTTGGAGCAGGTTTTAGGAGAATGTATACAGGTAATAGAGGCTTATGCTGAAGACAGACAGATAACCATAAACCAGTCTCTGGTTGAAAGTGGGGTACGGGTAAGAGGGTCCAGAGAAAAGCTCAAACAGGCTTTTATCAATCTGGTAAAGAATTCCATAGAAGCCTCTTATATTGGAGAAAAAATCAATATCCGCCTGGAAAAAGCAGCAGACAAGGCTGTTATAAGGATTGATAACCGGGGTTCCATAATAGAGAAAGAAGATATTGAAAAAATATTTTTACCCTTTTATTCAACTAAAAAAGGAGGAACCGGACTGGGTTTGGCCATAACCAAAAAGATAATTACCGAACATCAGGGCCAGATTGACGTCTGCAGCAAAAAGGATAATACTATTTTTACTATAAAATTACCGGTAGCCGGAGGTGAAAATGAAAACCATACTGATCGTTGAGGATGAAGAACATTTACGAAAACTGTATCGGGATGAGCTTATAGATGAGGGTTACAGGGTAATTGTTGCCGGCGATGGAGACCAGGGTTTTGAGTATTACCAGGATCAAAGGCCGGATCTGGTAACTATTGACATAAAAATGCAGGGGACAGACGGCATAAGCCTTATGCATAAGATAAGGAAACTGGACAAGAAAATACCCATAATCCTTTATACTGCCTATGGTGAGTATTCCCAGGATTTTTTAACCTGGGCTGCTAATGAATACCTGGTTAAATCTTCTGACCTGGAGCAGCTTAAAAGAAAAATTAGAAAACTGCTTTCTGATTCATAAATTGCAAATATTATTAAAACAGGTATAATGGCAGTTTTTTGAAAGGAGTGTTTAAAATTGCCCCAGCTTAGGAAAGATTTGATTACCGGTGACTGGGTAATAATTGCTACCGAGAGGGCCAAACGGCCGGATAAATTCAAGGGACAATCACAGGTAAGGCCACCGGAAACCAATAACGCTACCTGCCCTTTTTGCGCCGGGAATGAAGACATGACTCCGCAGGAAGTTTTTACTATAGATAAGGTAATCAACAGAAAGCCAAACCAGGAGGGCTGGCAGGTAAGAGTAGTGCCCAATAAATTTCCAGCCCTTATTTCCAAAGTAGGCCTCGATAGCTCTAAAATAGGTATTTATGATGTTATGAGCGGCTTTGGTGTCCACGAAGTAATTATACTTACCCCCCAGCATATACGTGATATAGGTGATTTATCCCACCAGGAACTGGTATCCATGGTGACCGCTTACAAAAGCAGGATAGATGAGCTTAAAAAGGATGACCGTATAAAGTCTGTTATAATAATGCACAACCAGGGCAAGGAAGCAGGGGCATCGCTGGATCATACCCATTCACAGCTGTTCGGGCTTCCCTTTATACCCCCAGTACTGGGCAAGGAATTAAGGGGGACCATTGCTTATTTTAATGACCATGACCGTTGTGCAATGTGCGATATACTGGAATATGAGCAGCAGCAGCAGAAAAGAATAGTGTATATGGATCAGTATTTTATGGTGCTGCAGCCTTTTGCTTCCGGTTCCCCTTATGAGACCTGGGTAGTGCCCCGGCAACATTCTCCAAATTTTGAAGATATTGATAAGCAGCAGATGCAGTCTTTCTGCAGATGTCTTAAGCTGGTGCTGGATTTTTTCTATCACCAGCTGGATAATCCTGCTTTTAATTATTATATCCATACCAGCCCTACTCTTATTGACACCGGTAAATATTATCACTGGCATCTTGAGCTGATTCCCAAACTTACCATAAAGGCAGGGTTTGAAATGGGAACCGGTGTAAACATAAATATTACTACTCCTGAATTTACCGCAGAATACATTAAGGAAAGGATCAGCATACCCTGATTATGGCTGGAGATTTAATATCAGCAGTAAAACATACCATAACCAAATACAGGATGCTGGAAAAAGGAGACCGGGTTCTGGTTTCTGTTTCGGGAGGGCCGGATTCGGTGTTTCTGCTCCATGCCCTGGCCAGGATTGCTCCTGAATACCATCTGGGGATTGAAGTTTTTCATCTGGATCATGTTACCCGGAGAGGTCAGTCTAAAAAAGATGCTTTATTTGTAAAAGAATTATGCACCAGGCTGGGTCTTGGTTTTACCCTCCGCCGGGAGGAAGCATCAAAGCTGGCCCAAGAAAGATCTGTATCTTTTCAGCAGGCAGCAAGAGATCTCAGGCTTAAATTTTTAGAGGAAACTGCTCTTTCTAAAGGCTGCAGCCGGATTGCGGTTGGTCATAATGCTGACGATAGCGTGGAGACAGTTTTTTTAAATCTGGTAAGGGGCTGCGGAGTAAGAGGGCTGGGCGGCATAAAGCCGGTTTGGGGTAATATAATAAGGCCGCTTATCTATACCTGGCGTAAAGATATTCTAAATTTTTTGGATTCTGAAGGTATTAGCTATTGCCTGGATAAAACCAATGTGGAAAATGAGTATTTCCGAAACAGAATAAGGAATAGGCTGATTCCTTATATGGAAGAAAATATTTCACCAAACATAAAAAACAATATATCCCGTATGGCGGAAGTGGCAAGGCTGGAGGATGATTTTATGGGCCGACAGGCCAAAGAGATCATAGAAAAACAGGCAGAGATAATAACCAAAGACTCCCAAGAACTGGTGATTATTTTAGAAGCGGATAATTTCAATAACCTGCATACCGCTTTACAGAGAAGGGTTATTATAGAAGCTATTGGGTTGCTGAGGGGGCATGTGCAGGATATCAGTTTTAAAAATATTGAACAGATACTGGCCCTGGCCTGTCAGCAGGGAGAGTCCAGGCGGTTGCAGCCCTGCCAGAAAGTACTCATCTCCAGACAGAAGGACAGGATTCTTTTTATCAATCTGGCTTATGCAGACAGTCTTCCCCGCAAGTACAGAGCAATTTTTGAACACAAGCCTTTGCGGTATCGGCTGGATAAAGTCGATGGCAGCATTAAATGCCTGGAAGGTTTTGGGGTAAACATTAAAGCCAGAATAATGGATAAGCCGGAGAAGAAACTTTACCGGTCTGCCAAAGGTTTTGAAGCATTCATGGATTATGATAAAATAAGGTTTCCTGTTAAAATAAGAAGCTGGGAGAGGGGTGACCGTTTTTTCCCACTGGGCCGAGTGCATGAGAGAAAATTACAGGATTTTTTTACCGACCTTAAAATCCCCGGATATCTGAGAAGTATGGTTCCAATTTTTGAAGACAGGGAAAAAATTATATGGGTGGGCGGATACAGGATCGATGAAAGGGTAAAAATTGGCTCCGGGACCAGCAAGGTCCTATATATAAGAATATTATAAGGATAATTTAAGAAGAGGTATTTATGAGCTGCTACGAATATCAAAGAGACAAAGATGGCCAGCTGATAGTAGAGGGAAAAACCAGGATTAAAGTGCTTATCAGCGAACAGGAGCTGCAGGAAAAAATCACGAAGCTGGGCCAGAGGATAACCAAGGATTATTCCGGGAAAAACCCGGTATTAATTTCTATATTAAGGGGTTCCTTTATTTTTGTAGCTGATATTTGCCGGCATATAGAGATACCGGTAGTTTTTGATTTTATGGCGGTGTCCAGTTATGGTAATTCCAAGGTCAGTTCGGGGATAGTAAGGATAACCAAGGACCTGGAATTCAATATTGAAAACAAGGAAGTTCTTATAATTGAGGATATAGTGGATTCCGGGCGGACCCTTAATTATCTGGTTAAGAACCTGGGGGCCAGAAATCCAAAATCTATAGAAGTATGTGCCCTTCTGGATAAGAAGGTGCCCAGAAAACAGGAGAATAAAATAAAGTATAAAGGTTTTGACATTCCCAATAAATTTGTAGTGGGTTACGGGCTTGATTTTGCCGAGAAATACCGCAACCTTCCTTTTATCGGGTATATTGAAAATGAGTAGTAATTATATTATTATCTAATGGGCAATTTACAAGGCAGGAAAGTTGCCTAATTTTTAAAAGAGGAGTTGTTTTAATTTGAAAAAAGAACCTGACAATAAGGGTTTTAAAAATAGAAGTTTTAAGAATATAGCTCTGCTTATACTGCTTATAGTAGTAATGTTTTTAATATTTAGAAATCCCCTGTTTATGACCCAGCAAACCGAAGAGCTGACCATGAACGAGTTTGTGCAATTGATAAGGGACGGGGGTATAAGTACAGAAGAGCCCATGGTAGTAATGGGGGAGGATAATTCTGTCGAAGGTACGCTTGCTGACGGTACTCCTTTTACCGTGTCTTTTCTGGAAAACTATGATGTAAGCCAGCTGCTGTTAGAGGAAGGAATCCCCTTCAGGGTAGATAACCAGCAGCAATCCATATGGCTTCAAATTATTATAAGCGCCCTCCCCTTCATTATTATGTTCGGCCTTATATTCTTTATGATGAATCAGCTGCAGGGCGGAGGTTCCAAAGTTATGCAGTTTGGTAAAAGCAAGGCCAGGCTTTCCAACAAGGGAAAACAAAGGGTTACCTTCAAGGATGTGGCTGGTGTAGATGAAGCAGTGGAAGAGCTAAGAGAAATAGAGGAATTCTTGGAGAACCCCAAGAAGTTTAAGGAAATCGGAGCCAAGATACCCAAGGGAGTTTTATTGTTTGGTCCTCCGGGAACAGGAAAAACTTTGCTGGCCAGAGCTGTAGCCGGTGAAGCCGGAGTTCCGTTTTTTAGTATCAGCGGTTCTGAATTTGTAGAGATGTTTGTGGGTGTAGGTGCATCCAGGGTAAGAGATTTATTTGCACAGGCTAAAGCCAGCCAGCCTTCCATTATTTTTATGGATGAAATTGATGCAGTGGGAAGGCACAGAGGCGCTGGGCTGGGAGGCGGACATGATGAAAGAGAGCAGACCCTTAACCAGTTACTGGTAGAAATGGATGGTTTTGACGTTGACAGCACGGTAATACTTATAGCCGCTACCAACCGGCCGGACATACTGGATCCTGCACTGCTTAGGCCGGGAAGATTTGACCGGCAGATAGTGGTAGACCGTCCAGACCTTAACGGCAGGGAACAGATACTGAAGATACATTCCAAGGATAAGCCCCTGAATAAGGATATAAATTTAAAGACTATTGCCAAACAAACCCCCGGGTTTACAGGAGCGGACCTGGCCAACCTGTTTAATGAGGCTTCACTTCTGGCTGCCAGGAGAAATAAGAAGAAGATAACCATGCTGGAAATTGAAGAAGCGGTAGAAAGGGTTATTGCCGGACCGGAAAAGAAAAACAGGGTGATAAGTGAAAAAGAAAAGAAAATAATTGCTTACCATGAATCAGGCCACGCAATGCTTTCTTATGTTCTGCCCAATACTGATCCTATACATAAAATATCCATTATTTCTAGAGGAAGGGCTCTGGGCTATGTGATGTCTTTGCCCGAAGAAGATAGATTCTTGAAATCCAAGAGAGAGCTTATGGATAATATTACCCAGCTTCTGGGAGGCAGAGTAAGCGAGGAGCTTAACTTTGATGATATCACTTCTGGTGCCCAGAACGATCTAGAAAGGGCAACCAGACTGGCCAGAAAAATGATTACCGAGTTTGGGATGAGTGAAAAGCTGGGGCCCATAACCTTTAAGGGTGAGTCCGAGGACGAGGTATTTTTAGGCAGGGACATAACCAGCAAGCCCCATTACAGTGACAAGGTGGCTTCACTTATTGATGAAGAAGTACATGACCTGATTATCGGTTGCTACAACCAGGCCAAGAAGATAATTACTGAAAACAGTGAAGCCCTGTCTAAATTGGCCCAGGAACTGGTAGATAAGGAAACCCTGCACCGGAAGGATGTACTGAAACTTCTTTCTGATGTTAAAAGCCATAAAAAATCCAAACAGGATAGTACCAGCACCCGGAAGTCATGAGGTACAAGATACTGGGCAGGACCAATCTTAGAGTATCTGAAATTGGTTTTGGGGCTATCCAGTTTGCCAGAATTCCCTTGAAAGAATCAATTGACCTGGTCAGACAGGCATATGAAGAAGGTATAAATTTTATAGATACCGCCCATATGTACCCTGACAGTGAGCACATACTGGGGAAAGCTATCCAGGGCATAAGGGACTCCCTTATAATTTCTTCCAAATCTTTAAGCACTGATAAAAAAGAGTTTCTGTCCCAGCTGAATACCAGCCTGTCCAGACTGGGCACAGACTATATTGATATCTTCATGTTTCATGATGCTTCCAAAAAGGAAAAGCTGGATGAGCTGGCTGACCATGGAGTAATTGAAGCGCTAATAGAGCAGAAGAAGCAGGGAAAAATAAGACACATCGGTTTTTCCTGCCATAATCCGGAAATAATTGAAAATTATTACAGCCTGAGAGATTTCTCGGTAATAATGATGCCCACCAATTTTGTGGCGCTAGAATTTTTGCAGGACAGTATATACCGGAGACTGGTGGATAATAATATTGGAATCCTGGGCATGAAGCCTCTGGGGGGAGGTAGACTGGATGATGCCGGGTTATGCCTGAGGTTTTTGAAACAATATGATCATATAATACCGGTAGTGGGCATGGAATCCTTGCTGCAGATAAAACAGAACATTGCCCATATGGGAAATGAACAAACCCTGAACAAGCAGGATCTGGAAAAGATATCCAGTATCAGAAAAGAGCTGGGAGACAGGTTCTGCAGGGGATGCAGATACTGTATGCCCTGTCCCCAGGGAATTGATATTTATGAGCTTAATTTTTTAAAGGTAGTCTATGATCAGTTTCCTATCCATGAATACTTAACCAGGAAAAGGACAGAAGCGGTAAAGCAGCTGGATGACTGCACCCAGTGTGGACAATGCGAAGAGCAGTGTCCATACGGCCTGGATATAGTGGATATGATGTCTGAAAACAGGGATTTTTATTTTAAAAAACTCAAGCAATACGGCAAATGCTAACTGTAGTTAATTACTGGTTGAAATAAAGTTTAGACTGCCCCATCTCTTATTTTACTACCAATTAAGATATAATCTTTTATAATATTTATTATATTTACCATTTAAGGCTGGGAGTAGGCCAGTGGATAAAAAAATGATAGAGGAAGGTGTGGCCCTTATACTAAAGGGTATTGGGGAAGACCCTTGCAGGGAAGGGCTGGTGGGCACACCCAAAAGAGTCGCGGATATGTACGAAGAAATATTTTCTGGAATAGGCACCGATCCTGCCCGGGAGCTGGGATCCATGTTTGATGAAAATCATGATGAGATAATACTGGTAAAAGACATCCCTTTCTATTCTGTATGTGAGCATCACCTGGTTCCATTTATCGGTAAGGCCCATATTGCTTATGTTCCCAATAAAAGCGGTAAGATTGTGGGGCTGAGCAAGCTTACCCGGGTACTGGAAGTAGTGGCCAAAAGGCCCCAGGTTCAGGAGAGGCTTACCAGCATAGTGGCGGATACCATTATGGGTACCATTGAACCCCGGGGAGTAATGGTGGTGGTAGAAGCTGAACACCTGTGCATGAGCATGAGGGGGGTAAAAAAACCAAATACTAAAACAGTTACCTCTGCGGTAAGGGGCATCTTCAGAAATAACCATGCTACCCGGGCCGAAGTCATGTCTTTGATAAGCAACAGGGACCGGTAGGTTATGACTGCCAGGATAAATATAAGGGGATTAAATTTTAAAAATGAACAGGAAGCTATGGAGGAATTTGCCAGGATCGGCTCTACCCCGCCGGGCAGCAAGATAATGGCATCCAAGGCTTTGCCTCTGGCCTTAAAAGTAAGCGGCATCGGCCATGTAGCAGCAAATATTTTAAAGCAGGAGGCTCTGGCCAGGGGAGGCGATGTGGTAACTTCCCGGGACAGTCTGCTGGCTAAAGAGGGCGCTACCCAGGTAATAATTATCGGAACTGAAAATATGATGAAGAACCTGGCCCAGAAGATAAGGCTGCAGCTTTTTG
The DNA here is from genome assembly GCA_022396035.1 of Actinomycetes bacterium. NCBI lineage: Bacteria > Bacillati > Actinomycetota > Actinomycetes > Actinomycetes bacterium. The sequence continues at coordinate 40,761 of JAIOXO010000012.1, forward strand.
GATTAAAGGAATTGGCCCGGGAACTGGATAGGTACCTGAAGGGCTTAAACCAGGAGACTTATTTTACGGTTAACCATAAACGCTATAATCTGGATACAGACTATCTGATTATGGGAATACTTAATGCCACTCCCGATTCTTTCTATGACGGTGGCTATTATTACCATCCAGAAGATGCTGAAAAAAGGGTTAACCAGATGATAGATGAAGGTGCCGATATCATTGATATTGGCGGCATGTCCACCCGGCCCGGTTCAGATCCGGTAAGTATAGACCAGGAGATTGAAAGAACGGTTCCCCTGATTAAAAACATAAGAGCAACTAGCGATATCCTTATTTCCATAGACACCTACCGCAAAGAAGTAGCGGAACAGGCAGCTGCCGCAGGGGCAGATATAGTAAATGATATAAGCGCTTTAAGCTTTGACCGGCAGATGGCCGGGTTTTTGGGGGACAGCGGCTTAAGTGTGGTAATGATGCATATGAAGGGAACCCCCAAAGATATGCAGAAAAATCCTGTTTACGAAGATGTGGTAAGCGAGGTTTATGCTTACCTTGATGCTGCTGCCGGCAGGGCAGTAGCTGCAGGTATAGAGCGGGATAAAATAGTAGTTGATCCGGGGATAGGTTTTGGCAAGACTGCCGGGCATAACTTGGCAATATTAAAAAAACTGGCTGAGTTCAGATACCTGGGTTACCCTGTTCTTCTGGGGGCTTCCAGGAAGTCCTTTATGGGCAAGACCCTGGATCTTGAAGTGGAGCAGAGGATGTTACCCAGCTTGGCAGTAGCGGCACATGCCTACCTTAACGGTGCCAGAATATTCAGGGTCCATGATGTGGAGCAGACCAGAATGGCGCTGGATATGGTAAAGAATATAGAGGCGGTTAGCTGATGCACAGGATAGCTATAAATGGTTTAAAACTGTATGGTTTTCACGGGGTAAACCCTGAAGAAAAAACAGAGGGCCAGCCTTTTGTCTATGACATAACTATAATTACCCCGGCACAGGATTTCATTGGCAATGATAGTATTGAAAATACTATAAACTATTCACAGGTTATAGAGGTAGTAAAGAAAATAAATGACAGTCAGAAGTTTGATCTTCTGGAGACATTGTCCCAGGTGGTAGCACATAAAATAATGGACCGGTTCAGCCGGGCAGAAGAGGTGCGGGTTTCGGTTAAAAAAACTCAGCCGCCCATAGCAGAAGATATGGATAGTGTGGGGGTAGAATACAGGGTGAAAAGAGACGCTGGTACCTGCAGGGTTATGCTGTCACTGGGCAGCAATATGGGAGATAGCCTCCGGTTGATGAAGCAGGCAGTAGAATTAATAAGTTTATATCCTGGATTAAAAATAAATAAACTGTCCTCGGTTTACAGAACCCAGCCCATGTATGAGCGGGACCAGAAGGATTTTTTAAATATGACAGCAGAAGTATTGGTTCAAAAGGGGGTTGACCCTTTTGAGTTTCTTGGATTCTTAAAAGGTGTAGAGTTTAAGCTGGGAAGAAAAGAAAAAAAATCCAGGTATGGACCTCGGTCCATAGATATAGACATTGTCTGGTGGGATAATGTTGAAATTAATTCTCCTTTTCTGACCTTGCCCCATCCGGGATTAAAACAAAGAAATTTTGTATTGGTTCCCCTGATGGAAATAAAACCGGATTTTAAAATTGAGGGAAAACCGGTAGGAAGCTATCTGGAAGAAAAAAAATTTGAGGAAAAGGTAACCAGGATAGAGAATGCAAAAATTACCTTATAAGCAGGATTATGTTAGGTTCTAAAGAAGCACAGGATAAGATATTAGAATTTAATTATAAAGTCAGGAAGGGCAGTATTGATTTACTGGACAGCCTGGGGCTGGTGCTAAGTAGAGACATAATAGCGGGGTCAGATATTCCTTTCAGCAACCGTTTCAGGGTAGAGGGGTTTGCGGTAAGGGCAATAGATATAAAAGGGGCTGACCGCAGCTACCCGGTAAGGCTTAAGATAGCAAAACAGGCACCGGCCAGGGATACTGTTCTGGAACCAGGTTTCTGTATTCCGGTAAGGGCAGGAGATCCGGTACCTGAAGGCAGTGACTGTGTGGTAGGTAAAGACACAGCTGAAACCGGCCAGAAGGATGTGCTGGTATATCAGGAATGTGAACCTGGCCGCAATGTGGTTTGCAGGGGCCAGGATATAAAAAAAGGCCAGGCTGCTTTTAGTTGCGGACATAAGATAGAAGCCAGCCATGTAGGTTTGCTGGCCTGGCTGGGATTTAAACAGGTAGAAGTTTTCCTGCCGCCCCGGCTGGCCATATTGGGGATTAATAGAAAAGGGGTTGACGTCCAGGATTCACCTGGCCTAACTGTCGGATCGCTGTCCAGGGCTATGGGAATAGAGAGCAGATTGCAGCAGGCAGTGTACGGAGAAGATAATTTACAGAAAGCTATAGATAGTTCATTATCTGAAAATGATGCCCTGATTATAACTGGAGACGGTACTGTAGGTGAATACGGTTTTATAAATGATCTGATGTCGGGTGCCGGTACCGAACTAATTTTCTGGAAGGTTAACCAGCAGCCGGGCAAAAACCTGGCTTTTGTAAGCAGGCAAGAAAAACCTGTTTTCTGTATGGGCGGCAGCATACCCTCATTGCTAATTTGTTTCAGATACTATGTTTATCCTTTTTTAGCCAGAGCCATGGGGAGGACTGATATCGGGGGTCCGGTAGTTCAGGCCCGAGCCCTGCAGAAGGTTGTCCACCGGAGGGGCAGAACCGATTTTATGCTGGTTAGGGCTGACAGGCAGAAAGGTTATGTTTTTTCTCCTGCCTGCACAGACAGGCAGGGGCTGTTTGATTGTCTCAGGGATGCGGCGGGGATGGTCTCGATGGCTGAAGATACCGGTGATATTATGGCCGGGGACACAATAGAGGTAATGCTATTTAGTAAAAATGAAAAGACTGTTTAAAATAAGACTCTGGCTTCTGTTAATTATTTATATAATCCTGGATATTATTTTTACAGGTATGGGCATGGGCGTTCCAATTTTTAATATCCTCCTGGGGTTTCTGGCAGGCTTCTATATTACCCGGAGAAACCTGCTCTATTTTGAGCTTCGGCAGGCCATGTTCAAATCTATTGTATACAGCCTTTATTTTAGCCTGATTACTTTAGTCATAATGGCAGTGATCTGGGGGCCGGCGGTAAAAATGCTATTTGCAAGCAATGCTGATTTTAAGAATTTTGGAATACCCATGATACTGTATCAACCGAGAGCAAGTTTTATCGGCTGGTTGGTACTGATGATAATAATATCTCCTATACTGCAATTTATAGTTTCTTTATCTGCTTCATATATAACCATTACTGTTTATCTTGGTCGTAACCGGAAACAAACAAGCATATTTTAAAATTTTAGACTTAAATATATAATAGGGATAAACATAAGGAGGAATTATTGCTTTTAGCCATAGATGTAGGTAATACCCAGACGGTAATTGGCTTGTTTGATAATAGCACCCTTATAAATTCATGGAGAATGGTAACTCCACGGCATGAAACTTCTGATGAGATAGGTTCTTCTATAATGGGGTTTATAAATAATTGTGGTTATGATCCTGCCGGCATAGATCATATTGTGGTTTCCTGTGTGGTTCCTATGATCAATGAGGAAATAAAGAGAATGGGTCAGAGATATTTTAAATCAGAAGTTTTTTTAGTGGATTCAAGCATAAACAATATGGGCATAAGCATAAATTATGATTACCCCCGGGAAATAGGCGCAGACCGTATTGCTAATTCAGTTGCCGCTGTCCATATTTATGGTTTTCCTGCAGTGGTGGTGGATTTTGGTACTGCCACTACTTTTGACATCATATCTTCTGACGGGGAATATACAGGGGGAGTTATAGCTCCCGGAATTGAAATATCTTCAGAAGCCTTATTTAACTATGCAGCCAAGCTTTCCAAAGTGGATCTTAGCTGGCCGGACCGGGTAATAGCCAAAAACACTTATGACGGCATAAGGTCGGGAATATTGTATGGCTTTCTGGGCCAGGTGGATTATCTGCTGGACAGGATTCTAGAAGAGCAAAAAAGTTCGGATAATGATTTTGAGCCCAGGATCATCTTTACCGGAGGCCTTGCTTATCTGATGAAAGACAGAAGCAGGTATAACTGCCGGTTTGACCCGGACCTTACCTTAAAGGGGCTCCAGATAATTATGGCCAAGAATCTTTAGCCCTTTTCTAGGAAATTATCTATTTCCTCTACTGCCCACCTGGCGGCATTACCACAGACGCCGGGGCCACCTTTTTCACTGTGGCCTCCCTGGGCCAGAAATTTATCAATCTCATCTGAATCCCTTAGATAAAAGGCTCTTCCATATAGTTTACGGTGTATATCAGAACAGTTTATGCTTCCATAGGTATCTATAAATTTCTGGTACAGCTTATCGGTCAGGGCAAACAGTTGATCCCTTTGAACATGTCCCAGAGGATCCCGGGGATTGGCATCAAGATGGTCATAATTTCTGCCGGTAAACAGGCCCATAAAAAAAATTGCGGCACAATAGGCCCCACAGCTGCCGTCACACCTGGCGCCCCCTCCTCCGGCCAGAGCCCCTATAGCCCTGAACATATCATCATCTTCTTTTCCATATACTGTCTGTAATGCCTTCAAGGTGGCCTGAGAGCATTCCCCATATTTCTGATCAAAATCAAAGGCCAGGCGGTAAGCCTTATTGGCTCTGGTTTCGCTGTCCATCTTTTCTCCCGTCTTAATTTAATTTAATTTGATTATAGCTTAACCAAAGGTTAAATTAAATTATAATTGCATAATCAAAGGCCCTTCCTTTAAAATGTTTATGTTTTGGACCGGTAAATAAGATTAATAGATAAGGAAACCTGGTATGGATTTAGAACATCTGGTTCTTGAAGCCAGACAGCTAGTTATAGATTATATAAGCCAAAGGCCGGATACCGGCCAGAGAGCCCTAGATTTATGGACCCAACAGCTGGAACGCAGGTGTAACAGTCTTTCCGGGGGGCTAAAGATTCCCGTCCGGCAATTTAGTATCGGGGATGTGACTATTGGCAATCCGGTGGTATCTGCACCCCTGGCGGGGATAAGTGATAATACTTACCGGATCTTTGCTGCTTTTTTTGGCTGCGGACTCACCTATAGCGAGATGATCACCAGCTACGGATTGCATTATAACCATAAAAAAAGTATTGCTCTGGCCGGCATAACTGATATGGAGCGGCCCTGCGCTGTACAGATTTTTGGCTCAGAACCAGAAATAATGGCAGAAGCTGCTATAAAACTTGAGAACATTGCAGATATTATTGACATAAACATGGGCTGTCCGGTAGCCAAGATACTGAAAGCAAAAAGCGGGGGGTGGCTGTTAAAGGAACCGGGAAGGTCGGCAGATATTATAAAGGCAGTTGCTTCGGCGATAAAAATACCGGTGACCGTAAAGATAAGGTTGGGATGGGATAGCAGCAGTATTAATGTGATTGAATTTGCCAGAAGGTGCCAGGATAGTGGAGCCAGCGCAATAGCCATACACGGCAGGACGGTAAAACAGGGTTTCAGAGGACAGGCAGACTATTTACATATAAGGAAAGTAAAGCAAGAGTTAGACATACCAGTAATAGTAAGTGGAGATATTAATGATGCAAATAAGGCCGGGGAAGTGTTACAATATACAGACTGTGATGCTGTCATGATCGGCAGAAGCTCAAAAGGCAGTATGTGGGTGTTTGCTGATATTGTTCTGGGACTTCTGGGATACGGGCCGGGCCCTAAGCCGGATATAGAATGGCTGAAGCGGTTTGCTGTCTGCTATCTTAAATTTATGGTTTTTTTTAAGGGTGAACAGAAAGCGGTAAAAGAATTCAGGAAATATTTAAGCTGGATATTCAAGGGCATGCGGGGAATAAGCACAGTAAAAAAGGATTTTTTTACTATCAACAGCATAGATGAAGCCACCAAGGTTATTGACAGTTTGGACAACGGGATGTAGCGCAGCCTGGTTAGCGCGCAGCGTTCGGGACGCTGAGGTCGGGGGTTCAAATCCCCCCATCCCGACCAGTTCCACTTTTTTTATATTTTAACTAAATATATTATATACTGTATAATTAAACACAATATTTATTTTTTAAAAAAGGGGTAGAAATGTTATCTAATATACCTATTGATTTAAGCAAAGTTAAACAGGAAGATATGGACAAAGAAATACTGAGGGCAGCCATAATAGCAGAGCTGGATGCCATAAATCTTTATGAGCAGATGGCTAATATGACTAATAATAATGACATGAAAAAAATACTTCTGGATGTAGCCAAAGAAGAAAAAACCCACGTAGGAGAATTCCAGGAACTGCTCCTGAGGCAGGATGAAGAGCAGCAGGGAGAACTGGAAGCAGGCAAAGAAGAGGTAGAGCAAGAGCTGGCTGAGTAAAACACAATCGGAAAGGAATAGATATGAGTATATTAGGTATAGATGTAGGGACTACTGGCGCCAAGGCTATAGCCTTTAATGAAGACGGCCAGGCTTTAGCCAGTTCCTATTATGATTATAACCTGATATTCCCTAAACCAAACTGGGTGGAGTTTGAGGTAAAACCCATGTGGGATCGAGTTTTTAATGTTATAAGGGAAGTAAATTCAAACCCGGCGGTTAAAAATGATCCGGTAACAGCGCTGGCGGTTTCTACCATAGGGGAAAGTTTTACCCCCATAGATAAGGATGGCAGGGTGCTGTACAATACCATTTATTCTACCGACTCCAGGAGCGTGGAAGAGCTGGAAGAGATTTTAGAAATTATTCCGGCCAAGGAGCTGTACAATATTACCGGCCTTCCCCCCCAGTACGTTACTGCTCTTAACAAGATTTATTGGGTTAAAAAACATATGCCCGAGGTCTATTCCAAAACTAAGAAATTTTTATTTACCGAGGACCTGTTTCATCATTTACTGGGATTGGAAGACACCAGGATGAATCATCCCCTCTGTTCCACTTCCTTATTCTTTGATGTAAGGAAAAAGGAATGGTCAAAATATATACTGGATAAATGCGGTATTGACATAGGCTTATTTTCCAAGCCCTGTCCTTCGGGCGAGGAGATTGGTTGTGTACGGGATGATATAGCCCGGGACCTTGGATTTAGCAGGAAGGTATCCATAGTTACCGGAGCCCATGACCAGCAGTCGGCAGCCCTGGGAGTAGGGGCTATAAAAGGGGGAATAGCTGCTGATGGAATGGGTACCGTAGAATGTGTTACTCCTGCTATCGATGAGCTGATATTAAAGGATGAGCTTTTTGAAAACGACTATTCCACCCGTGCCCATGCAGTGGATGGAAAATATGTAAGTTTTGTCTATAATTTTACTTCTGGAAGCGTTCTAAAGTGGTACCGGGATGTCATTTGCAATGAGGAAAAAAAGGAAGCCAAGGCCAGGGGGACCAGCATTTTTAAGGAATATTTCTCCCAGCTGGATTATACTCCTTCCACTATGTACACCCTACCTTACTTTTCAGGGTCAGGAACCCCTTATCATGATCCTATTCCCAAGGGATCCATAATTGGGCTGAATCTTTCTACCGGAAAAGTAGACATTTTTAAGGCTCTGGTGGAGGGCTTGATATTTGAGATTGCTTTCAACATTGAGCTGGCTGAAAAATGCGGCTTGCAGATAAATGAGCTCAGGGCTGTAGGCGGGGGTTCCAAATCAGATTATGAATTGAAGCTGAAGTCCTCAGTTACCGGCAAGCCCATAAAGCAAATGGGAACCAGTGAAGCAGGATGCCTGGCTACCATGATGATGGCGGGCAAGGGAACCGGTAAATTCAGCCTGGAAGAAGCGGTTACTAAATTTGTTAAGATAAATAAAGAGTTTGAACCGGACCAGGAGCTCAGGAAAAAATACCAGGATAAGTTTGAAAATTACAAAAAGATATATGGATTAGTAAGCGAATTGTATTCTGATGGAAAATAAATTATCTCCAAATATTGAGGATTACCTGGAGGCAATCTACGAGATAGATACTGCAGAAGACCAGGTAAGGGTAAAAGATATTGCCCATAAATTGGATATTAACCCGGCCAGCGTTACTGAAATATTGTATAAGATGCAGGATCTGGATCTGACCGATCACCAGAGGTATGGTAAAGTTACCCTTACTTCCAAGGGTTATGCTATTGCAAAAAAAATCTATGCCCGTCACCGGGTGCTGGTAGAGTTCTTTACCGATATCCTGGGGGTAGATCGCAATCAGGCTGAAACTGATTCATGCAAAATAGAACATACCATAAGCGATGCTACCATGAAGAGGCTGGTTAAATTTATTGAGTTCATTCAGAGGAATCCTCATGGCAAGCCGGTTTGGCTTAAACACTTTGCTTATTATCTAAAAGAGAATAAATATCCCCCGGAGTGCCTGGATAAGTAGATGAAGCTGGTCAGGCAGGGGGACGGCAAGGTTATTTCAAAAAATGTTGTTTTAGCCGGTTCATGGTTTAAGAAAACTTTTGGCCTGCTGGTTGGTCCGGCTCTGGTTGGTGATGAATGTTTGATGATTACCGGCTGCAGGAGCATTCATACCCTGGGGATGAGCTATAGTATAGATGCGGTGTTTATAGATACCCAGGGCAGGATAGTAAAGATATACAGAGGGCTTAAGCCCTGCCGGGTTACAGGGTTTGTATCAGGGGCAGAGGCGGTTATTGAGTTTAAGGCAGGTGTGGCCGGCAGTAAGCAATTGGCCAGTAACCAGGTTTTAAATATTCAATAAAAAATGTCAATAAAAGGTAATTGACACCCTATAATAGTGTGTGTTAATATTTCAGTCTGTGATTTAAGCTTTTATGAATACTAAGGAGGCCAAAATTTACGCTATAATTACCAGTGGCGGTAAACAATATAAGATAGAAGAGAACCAGGATATAGTGGTTGACTATATACAGGGCAAAGAAGGCGACAAGATAAGTATTAAGGATGTCAACCTGATTTCCGATGGAAAAAAGGTGCAGGTGGGTAATCCTTTAGTCAGTAGCGCGCAGGTGGAAGCAACCATTAAAGAACACATAAGGGCAGATAAAGTAATTGCTTTCAAGATGAAGGCCAAGAAGAGATATAAGAGAAAGATTGGTCATAGGCAATCGCTTACCGTGATTCATACTGAGAAGATAAAAGTTAAGTAATTGAGGTGATTTTATGTCTACCAAAAAAGGTGTTGGCAGCAGCAGGAATGGGAGAGACAGTAATCCTAAATTTTTAGGGATAAAAAGTTCCAGCGGCCAGTTTGTTAAAGCTGGAAGCATCATAGTGAGGCAAAGGGGGACCAAGTTTAAGCCGGGCAGAAATGTTGGGCTGGGCAGGGACTATACCCTGTTTGCCAAAGCAGACGGAACGGTAGAGTTCTCCAACAAAAAGGTTATAAATATTGTATCTTAACCCATAAGGCCCCCTACGGGGCCTTTTTTATTACCCAGATTTTTAGTTTATTATCCAGGTCTGCTGGGTAAATTAAGGCGGCCGGTTTTAATAAAAAAAAGGAGGGGTTATGACCACACTTGTAGTTTATGATACCACCTATGGCAATACCAAAACCATTGCTGAAGCTGTAGCCCGGGGTTTGGGTGCCGGAGCCAGCTCAGTGTCTGTTTCCGATTTTAAGCCGGGTATGCTTTCGGGAGTAGACGTGCTGGTGACAGGGGCGCCCATTATTGCCTGGCGGCCTTCTGGTGGGATGAAAAAGTTCCTGTCAAAATTAAGTCCGGGACAACTTTCAGGAGTAAAAGCTGCCTGTTTTGATACCAGAATAAAGACCAAGCTTTCTGGTGACGCTGCTCATAAAATGGCTAAGGTACTAAAAAAGGCAGGAGCAGACTTAATTGTAGATCCTGAAGCTTTTATAGTTAGAGGCAAAGAAGGACCTCTTGCTGAGGGAGAAGAGGAAAGAGCCAGGAAATGGGCAGATCAAATAAAAGAGCAGCTAGAATAATTTAAGTTCAGATTGTAAACCCGATTATTATTCCTGCAGCTAAAACCAGCAGTATAGCAGCAGCAGCTGTCATAAAACGGTACTGCCGGTGGGATAGAAAATAAAACAGGGCATAAATGACACCCGCTACCGGAGTAAGGCTTAGAACCATCAATCCTGTATTTAGCAACAGGTAAGAAGAAACCTGCTTTTCATTAAAAGCCTGTATAAAAGAATGGGAATCAGGGATAAAGTTGTTTAGGTTCTGTTCCAGGTCCTGGTTTACGGTAAGAGCATAGATGTATCCGGCCAGCATTAAGATTATGCTGAGCAAAAGCCCTATAGTAAAAATCCAATAGATGGTTTTGTTCATGTCAGTAAAACCTCACTCCCAGTGCCCTTAGCAGCATATTTATTCCAATCAAGGCAAATATTACTATGATTACCCTTATTATTACCAGGCTTTTGACCCTAGATGCGGCATGGGATCCCAGGGTCCCTCCTGCCAGAACACCTATTACTACTGCTGAGGTTATAAAAGGGTTTACATACCCCTGGGCTATATAAATTATGGAGGAGGCGGCAGCAGTAAGCCCAATCATATAGTTGCTGGTAGCAGCTGCTGCTTTAATGGGGAGTCCCAGCAGTAGATTTAAGGTAGGGACCTTAATAACTCCACCCCCTATGCCCAAGAGGCCCGAGGCAATGCCTGCAAAAAAAGAAGCTCCAAAACCATAGGGTGTGTTTCTGGTGTCATAGTTTATATGTCTCCCCAGGCCGGGATCATAATAAGTGGAGCCAAACAATGAGTCACCGGTTACTGGAACTGGTTCCCGGGTACTGATTTTTTTGTTTCTTTTATAAATTATATAGGCCATTGCCAGCACGAAGCATCCGAAGATTCCCAGAAGGATGTTACTCTGCAGCCTTGATGC